>CALVIS010000014.1 GCA_944331805.1 uncultured Bacilli bacterium | reverse complement strand
GTTAAAAAAAGATTTGAAACCTTTATATACAAAAGCTCAAATCACTGTTTAATATTTTTTTCATTTACCTATCCTGACAAAATGACTTAGATAATCTCTAGGTCATTTTTATATCGTTTCAAAAACTGTCCGGTTATAAGATGTGATACAATAAGAAAGAAGATCTATTACTATCTTCTTTTTTTATGTACTAGAAGTGGAATTGTTTCACCTTTTAAATATTCCCATTCTGTAATTTCTATATCATTTCTATATCTTTCCTTAATAATAGAACAAAAATTATCTGCCCAGTACCTTTCTCTTCCTCTTGGATACATCTTATTACTATGGTCACATGAGCAGTATGCTATTAATAGATTTTTATTTTCTTCTATACCTTTCATAGTTATATCAACAGAAGCAGAACAGGGCATAATAGAAAAAATATTATCAACTTCTTCAATATTTGTACTAGATGTAAAAGCATCCTTAATTATCTTAATATCTTTACTTGTTTTTAATACATCACATTTCTCATAGATAGTTAAGTTATAATCTTTTCTTTTATGATTATCCTCTATAACTTCTGCTAGCCTAGGATATGAACCACTTCCTACTTCTAGAGAGTTTCCTTTAATAAAATCTAAGTCTTCTAACATCTTATAAAACATAAGATATCTATCATTTTCCTCTGTAAAAATATTATACTTAGAAAGCAAGGCTGCAATATTACAATTAGCACTGTATCCTTCATTATCTAATAATACATCAAAATCAATTATAGAATATATCATTACATATTCTCTTTCATCATATAAATATCTATATTCCTTTAGAAATTTTAAAATATTATCTTTTTCTTTTAAATATTTTTCTTTATCTATATACATTTTAATCCCTCTTTTAAGTGCTTTATATTATAGTACTTTTTTGATAAATTGGCAAATAAGGCTTGAATTGTTTTATCTATTATGATACATTATAGGTATAAGAGGCGATATATAAAAGATGGAGAAAGGAGAGAAAAGTGAAATTTTTGAAAAAACTTTGAATTTTGTAAATTGAAGTAATTTTTGATATGAATATTTAAAATTCCCATAGAGAAAATAGTAAATTGAAGCCCTATTTTATTTGAATTTTCAAAATTGCCTTTTTGCATTAGTTTTTAACTTATGTTATTACTATTGCAGAAAGGGGGAACTTTATGAATAAAGTACCAAGATTCATATCATTAATGGCTGATACAACTGCTAAAGCCCTTATAAAAGATTATCATTACAGATGGTTTTATGAAGAGGTAATTAAGTTTAAAACAGGTATTGATTTAAAAGGGTATTGGTTAATGGATCCTGAACTTAATACTGGTAATAGGGGTAAAGATTATAGATTAGATTTAATCTTTATTAATAAGACTAAGTTATTTAACTTAGAATTAAATCAATTCGTTTATCCACATACCTTTATTAAAAGCCTTAAATATGCTTTAAGGTTAGCAGGAAATGGATATATCAAAGGACAGCAATATTATCAAAGATATGTAACTCAACTTAATCTAAACTATAAAATAATGAGTGATAAAGTAAAAAGAAGATACTCGAGAGACTATAAGTTAGAAGATTGTAAATGTAAAGATAAACTTAAAGATATAAGAGTAGTAACAACAAATTTATTAGACTATAAAGGAATAGTCTATGATGGTACCAATAAATATGAAACATTTTTGTCTATGTTAACAGCCGAATCTTATGAAGAGATGGAGCGAATAGTAGGAGATTTAAAGGAGGGTAAACTAATTATGGAAAAGCTAAAAGAATTAGGATTAGATGATGAATTTGGTGCAATATATGATGAAGAGATAGTTCATAAGATGGAGATTAATTCTGCAAGAAGTGATGGTAGAA
Organism: uncultured Bacilli bacterium; assembly: GCA_944331805.1. Taxonomy (GTDB): domain Bacteria; phylum Bacillota_I; class Bacilli_A; order RF39; family UBA660; genus Onthousia. The sequence goes on along the minus strand of CALVIS010000014.1, from coordinate 29,332 downwards.
AAGAGGGCAGAAAAGAAGGTGCTACTAATGAGAAAAAATCTATTGCTAAGAATCTTCTTAAAATGAATTTATCTGTTAAAGATATAATGAAAGCAACAGGACTATCTAAGAAACAAATAACTATGTTGATGTAGGAAGATGCAACTATATCTACTATATTAAGATATAGTTCTCTTTTTTAAATAATAGAAAGTATCTGATAACTTCAATTATTTGTTATAAGCCAACTGTTTACTATAGACATAGTTACAAAAATAGCAAATAAATGTTCTTTTTCGCTTGACGTTTAAGCTAATTTTTTCTATCATATATTATGTAGATAGGAGATTATATATGGAGATTAAAAAAATAGTAACAGGGGCATTAGAAGAGAATTGTTATGTATTAAGTAAAGATGGAACTTGTCTAATTGTAGATCCTGGTAGTGATAGTAAAGATATTAAAGAACTAGTTGGTGATGATAAACTTATTGGCGTTTTAGTTACTCATGCTCACTTTGATCATATTGGAGCGTTAAGAGACTTTTTAAATTCTAATCGTAGATTAAAAATCTTTAAGAAGAGTAATTTAACTGATATGAAAGAAGTAGAAGTAGGAACATTTAAGTTTATTCCTATTATGACACCTGGTCATAGTAGCGATTCAGTTACTTTTTATTTTAAAGATGATAATGCTATGTTTGTAGGAGATTTTATCTTTAGAGATACTGTTGGTAGATGTGATCTTCCTACTGGTAGTAGTGAAGAGATGGATAAATCTATTGAAAGAATTAAAGCTTATGATGATTCCATTTCTCTATATCCAGGGCATGGAGATGAGACTACTTTAGGTAGAGAAAAACAGTATAATTTATATTTTATGAAGAAATAAGGAGTTGTAGTTATGTATATTGATTTAGTGGTATTAGTTGTATTAATATTAGTAGTAATTATGTATTTTAGAAGATTTTCAAGCTTTGTCTATTTTATAGCAATCGTAGATATCTTTTTAAGAATATTGACATTTATTAAAAATAATATAGGTTTACCTGACCTTGCCGCTGTTATTGATAATTATATTCCAGAAAGTATCCTTGCAATTGCAGGTAATTATACAAGTGGGCTTCTTTATACAATTATCGCTTGGGCTTATATTGTTATAATGGTTATATTCTTATTTTATAATACTAAGTTCTTTATTAAGAAGAAGAAAATATAGGAGGTGTTATTTTGAAAAAAAATAATACATGGATAAAAGTTGTAATTGCAATTGTAGTGTTAGAATTAGTAATCGGTGGTATTATCTTTGCCTATAAGAAGTTAAATAATGAATCTGATAATAGTATTTCTACTAATGATAAAGAAGTTAAAGCATTATATGAAAAGATTGCCTATAATGATATAGAATCACTTGATGTTATGAGTCCTAAAATTATGTTATACTATGGCTATAAAAATATGGATGTTAGTGAATCTACTAATTGTGATGTAGTTAATACTACTGATGATACTACTGGTTATAGTTGTGAAGGTATAGCCAGCTTTATTCCTAGTAAAGATATAGAAGATGCCGTTAAAGATATATATGGACCTGATATAACAATAACACCAACATCATTTGAAATAGATCCTAACCATTATGCCTTTTATGATGAGGTTATGGATGGTTATGCTATATATACTAAAGATGAAGAAGTGAGTGTTGATCCAATAAATATGAAGTTAGAAAATGCTATACTAGATGATGATGACAATATTATTTTAACAGTAGAAGTATTAGATGGAGTTTTTGGAACTGTAGAAGATACTTATAATTTTACTTTTACTAAAGATGAAGATAATTACTATTTAACAAGTAAAGAAATAGTTGCAAATAAGGAGGATTAGATTATGTTTGAGAGAATTAAAAATGATATGATTAAAGCGATGAAAGAGAAGGATAAGTTTAAACTTTCTGTTATTAGAATGATTAAAGCTTCTATTGATAAAGAACGTATCGATAAGAAAATTGAAATTACTGATGAAGTAGTTATAGATGTACTTGCTAAAGAGTTAAAAACTCGTGAAGAGTCTATATTAGAGTTTGATAAAGCAGGGAGAACTGATTTAGTAGAAGATTTAGATAAAGAAATAGAGATTATTAAAGAGTATCTACCTGAACCATTAACTGATGAAGAAATAGATAAAATAATTACTGAGGCATTTAAAGCGACAGAAGCATCTTCTATTAAAGATATGGGTAAAGTTATGAAGATAGTAACTCCTAAAGTTAAAGGTAGATGTGATATGAAAGATGTATCTAGTAAAATAAAAGCAAAATTAAGTTAAAAAAACTATCCTTTCTACATATTCTATAGAAGAAAGGATGGTTTTTATTATGATGATTATCGCTCATAAAAGTAATTTATATAATAATAAGACCTTTATAGAATCAGTTAATAGTCTAGAAGGACTAACAGGGGTTATGTTAGATATAGTTATGACTAAAGATAAGAAAGTCTTAGTATTTTCAAGAGTAACTACTAATAAGATAACTATAAACACAATACAAAATAATAGTTTAAGTGAATTAACATATTATGATATTTTAACTTTAGAGCAAGCTCTTAATATGTTAAATAACTTTAAAGGAAAGATTATTATTAACTTATTACCTTTAAATGAAGCATTACTTATAGAAGATTATCAAAAAGTAATAGATAATAATTTAAGTTATACAGAAGAAGTTAAGAAGGTAACTGATAAGTTTCCAAACTTAAATATTTATGTTTGTAGTAGTAGTTATAATCTTTTATATCAGATTATTAGAGTGTTTACTAATAGAAAAAATGGAGTAGTTTTAAGTGAAGATAGTGGTAGTTATATAGATGTAGATTTTTATATCTTTATACCTAGTATGTTAAATGAGAAGATAATGGCTGAACAGTTAAATATTGGTAAAGAAGTTATGATTATAATGGAAGATGCTGATGATATATCTATAGTTATAAATTTTTTAGAAAATAATAGAGCTAATAAAGAAAATTATCAATATATTACAAATCATGCAAAAATATTTTATTATAGTGTTAATAATATATAAGGATAGGAAGTTGTGTAGTATGACTAAAAAAGAAATATTTAAAGAGTTAGAGAAATTAGATTTGCCAAAAGAGGAATATATAGTAATTAGTGGGGCAAGTTTAGTAGTTCAAGGAATTATAGAAGAAACAGATGATATAGACCTTGCTTGCTCAAAAGACTTTTTTGAAAAGTTAGATTGGCCTATAAGAGAAGAGTACGGATCAAAGATTAAACATAAAGATATCTTTGATATAGATTATGATTTATATGATGAGATAAGAGTTATAGAAATTAATGGTTATCGTTTTATGAATATAGATGCATGTTTAGAGTTAAAAAAAGAAATGAATAAACCTAAAGATAAGAAACTAATAAAAGAATTAGAGTTAAGGGTATGTCTAAATGATAACTATTATTTTGAAAGAAAATTAAGAGATGCTGGTATTAACTTTATCGCTGGTGTTGATGAAGTAGGACGTGGCCCTTTAGTAGGTCCAGTTGTCGCTGCCTGTGTTGTTTTACCAGAGAATTTTAATCTAGAAGGGTTAACTGATTCTAAAAAACTTAGTGAAAAGAAAAGGGAATATTTCTATGACTTGATTATGGAACAAGCTTTAGGGGTTGGAGTAGGGATTATTTCTGAAAAAATAATAGATGAAGTTAATATTTATGAAGCCACTAAGATGGCGATGAGGGAAGCGATTAAAAATTGTTCTTGTAGAATAGAACATGTCTTAATAGATGCGATGAAGCTTGATATAGATATTCCTACAACATCTATTATTAAAGGAGATTTAAAGAGTATTACTATAAGTGCCGCTAGTGTTATCGCTAAAGTAACTAGAGATAGAATGCTAGAAGAGTTAGATAAAAAATATCCTATGTATGACTTTAAAGATAATAAAGGTTATCCTACTAAGAAACATTTAGAAGCGATTAAAAAATATGGTATAATTGATGAGCATCGTAGGAGTTATGGACCTGTTAGTGAATATTTAGAGTTGACAAAGCAGTAATTCTCATGTATAAAATTGTATGAAAGAAGGGATTAGATGTCTAAAAACTTAGTGATAGTGGAAAGTCCTAGTAAAAGTAAGACTATTGAAAAATATCTAGGTAATGATTATAAAGTAGTTGCAAGTCAAGGTCATATTAGAGATTTAGCGACAAGTGGACCTTTAGGGCTTGGTGTTGATATAGAAAATGGTTTTAAGCCTAATTATGTTCCTTTGAAGGGTAAGAAAAAGATAATTACAGAGTTAAAGAAAGATGTAAAAGATGCAGACCATGTAATACTTGCAACCGACCCTGATCGTGAAGGAGAAGCGATTTCATGGCATTTAAAAGAAGCTTTAGGGATTAAAGATAAAGACTATGATAGAGTTCTATTTCATGAAATAACTAAAGATAAAGTACTTGATGCTATTAAACATCCTACTAAGATAGATGATAATTTAGTTAAGAGTCAGGAGACAAGAAGAATACTTGATAGAATAATTGGTTTTAGATTATCTAAGTTATTACAATCTAAAATAAAAGCGAAGAGTGCAGGTCGTGTGCAAAGTGTCGCTTTAAAACTTATTGTTGATAGAGAAAGGGAAATAGAAGCATTTGTGCCAGAAGAGTATTTTACTATAACAGCAATTATAGAAGATACAGAGGCAGGCCTATTTAAATATAAAGATGAAGATATAAAGTTACATAATGAGAGTGATGCTAATAAAGTGCTGGAGGCACTTGGTGATGATTATAACTTAAGTAGTATAGAGAAGAAGAAAAGAAAGAAAGCGAGTCGTGCTCCTTTTATAACATCAACTCTACAACAAGAAGCATCTACTAAATTAGGTTTCACTGCTAAAAAGACAATGTCTATCGCTCAGAAGTTATATGAAGGAATTGATTTAGGTGATGAGACTGTTGGTCTTATTACTTATATGAGAACTGATTCTATTAGACTTTCTGATGAGTTTGTAGGTAGTGCTTTCCATTATATAGAAGAGAACTTTGGTAAAAAATATATTGGTTATACTAAGCATGCTAAAAAAACAGATAATGTTCAAGATGCTCATGAAGGAATTAGACCTACTAGTATTTTAAGAGAACCTTTAAAGGTTAAACAATATCTATCAAATGATGAATTTAAACTATATAGTCTAATTTATAAAAGAGCCCTAGCTTCGCTTATGGCAGATGCTATTATGGATCAAACAACTCTAATCTTTAATAATAATGATTATTTGTTTAAAGCGACTGGTAGTATCTTAAACTTTGATGGTTACTTAAAAGTATATAGTGATTATGAAAAGAATGAAGATAAGATTATTCCAGAGTTAGTTGAAGGTAATAATTATAAAGCTAGTGATATATTAAGCGAACAACACTTTACTAAACCACCTGCTAGATATACTGAAGCAAAGTTAATTAAAGAGATGGAAGACTTAGGAATAGGACGTCCTTCTACTTATGCTAAAACTATTGATACTATAAAGATGCGTGGCTATGTCAAGATGGAAGATAAAAAGTTTGTTCCAACTGAGATTGGTATTGAAACTACTGATAAACTACAAGAGTTCTTTAGTGATATAATAAATGTAGAATATACTAAAAATATGGAAGAAGAACTTGATAAGATAGCAGAGGGTAACTTAGTATGGAATGAAGTCTTAAAAGAGTTTTATGATGTCTTTGAACCTCGTGTTAAGAAAGCATTTAGTGATATGGAGAAAAAGGAAGCTGAAGAGACTGGCGAGATGTGTCCTGAGTGTGGTAGTCCTTTAGTTAAAAGAACTGGTCGTTATGGGGATTTTGTCGCTTGTTCTAATTATCCAGAGTGTAAATATGTAAAGAAGGAAGAAAAGCAAGTAATAGAAGTATGTAACTGTCTTAAATGTGATGGTAAAATCTTAGAGAGAAAAACAAGACGAGGTAAAACTTTTTATGGATGTAGTAACTTTCCTAAGTGTAAAGAAGCTTTTTGGGATAAACCAATTGGAGAGAAATGTCCAAACTGTGGTGAGATGCTTGTAGAAAAAGATAATAAAATAAAATGTAGTAAATGTGACTATGAGAAAGCCTAATAATAGGACTTTTTTTCTAAACCTTTTTGGTATATAATTAACTAAGGTGATGATATGGAATCTAGAGTAGTTTATCAACAAAAGAAAAGAAGAAAGAAAAAACTTAGATTTAGAAAATGGGTTATTGTTGTCTTTCTTCTTTTCTTCCTTAGTATTTTTGCTTTTTCAGCTTATCAAGTATATGCTTGGTATAATGATAATAAAAAAGTAGATAATTTAACTGATGATGTTGTAAAAAATACAAAAGTTAAAGAGAAAGAAGATAATGATAATACAGAAAATGTTAATCCTCCTGAAGATGTTTCTAATGATTATTGGGATTATATAAAAATGAATCTTTTAGAAGTAGATTTTAATGAACTACTTAAGAAAAATTCTGATACAGTAGGTTGGATAGAGGTTAAAGGGACAAATATAAATTATCCTATTGTCCAAACTACTGATAATAGTTATTATTTATCCCATGCTTTTGATGGCTCTAAAAATGAAGCAGGTTGGGTTTTTATGGATTATCGAAATGATGCCGTTAATTTTAATCAAAATACAATTCTTTATGCTCATAGTAGATTAACAGGTTCTATGTTTGGAAGCTTAAAAAATATATTAAATAGTTCTTGGTATACAAATAAAGAAAATCATATTATAAGACTATCTACTCCTACTGAAAATACTATGTGGCAAGTATTTAGTGTTTATACAATTCCTAAAGAAAGTTATTATATAACACCTAGTTTTAATAGTGATGAAGCTTATGGGGAGTTTCTAAATACTATGAAAAGTAGAAGTGAAGTAGAATTTTCTGCAGAAGTAAATACAAGTGATAAAATATTAACCTTATCAACATGTAAAGATAATTTTGGTAATAGAGTAGTTATGCATGCTAAGTTAATAAAAAGAGAAACAAGGTAAAAAAGTGTCAAGTTAATATTTAGATATATAAAGTACATAAGGCATTGTCAAAATATTTATATTTTAGGAGATTGACTTAATTCTTAATATTTAGTATGCTTATAGTGAAGATAAGGTAAGACTACTTATCTAAAAAAATGAAGGAGGATGTATAATGAAAAAAATTAGTCTTTTTGCTACAATATTTGTTGCATTCTTTGCTTTTGGAGTTATGAATGTAGATGCTAAAGAAATTGCAGTTAATGATGAAGTAACATTTAAAGATGCAATAAACTCTGCTGAAACAGGAGATACTATCGTTCTAAGTAATGATATAACAATATCATCTAAAGAAAACGCTCCTGCTATTAGTGGTAAAGAAATTACTATAGATGGTAAAAACTTTACTATTACAGGTTGGAGAGATGAAGAAGGTTCATTATCAAATGATCAAAGTATTATTACAGCAGGACCTGATGGAATTGTTCATCTAAAAAATGTTACATTAACTAATGCTCAAAAATATGGAGTACATGCATATAATGGAGGTTATGTTAGTTTAGATAATGTAAGTATTAATAATTGCCGTTATGGCGGAATTTTGCTTAATGCTGCAACTATTGAAATTATTAATTTAAATTTAGGATTCAATGGTCAAAATCCTGATGGACAAGGTGGAATTCTTAATAATGGTATTGAAGTATCAACATCAGTAAAATTAACAGATCCAAATGCAGTACCTAGTATTATTATGAATGGTACTATAAATTCTACCGAAAAAGATAATGTAATTTATTTTGCTTCAGATGCTAATGATAATACAACAGGATTTATCGTAGAAAATACTGAAAATACAACAGATAAGGTTTTAGTAAATGGTAATACTGCTGTAATTACTGATGCTAATAATGAAGTAAAATATGAAAGTAACGAATTAAAAGAAGGAACAGCTTTTGAAGGAGAAGAATATACTCCTAATATTGAAGTAACTGATCCAGTTGAACCAACTACTCCAGAAGAAGTAACTGAAGAAGTTAGTAATGAAGAAAATCCTGAAACTAGTGATGGCATCTTACTATTCTTAGGATTAACTGTTGTTGGATTTGCTGGTACAGCTTTAGCATACAGAAGACTTCATAATTAATGAGAAGAAGTATTGCTTTTAAGTAATACTTCTTAATTATATGTAAAGAGTATTAAATAGTTGGTAATTTAATTGACGTTGTAGAAAATATCTAGTATACTTAGTTTAAGATAAGAGGTAATCTTATTTTAGAAGTGAAGGAGGATATATGAAAAGAAAAATGAACTTTGTTCTTGCTTTCTTAATTGGCTTTTTTGTAGTAATGCCTAGTGTTAATGCAAAGACTACTGTTAATGAGCAAGAATATGACACACTTGAAGATGCTATTAATGCGATAGGGGGTGTAGAAGCTACTTTCAAAATTACTAGTGATGAAGTAGGAAATGCTAAAACTATTAATATTCCAGCAGGAGCTAACTATACTATTGATGGAGGTAACTTTACTGTAAATTATAGTTTTAATTTAGATGCTACATCAGCTGAAAATAGCACATTAAAAATAATGAATTTAATTATGGATGGTAATAATTCTTTAGGTATGGCTATTAAATCTCAAAATCAGACCACTAAACCTAATGAATTGACTTTGTCTGTAACTAATTCTACAATTAGAAACTATAAGGAAAAAGGACTATATTTAACTAACATCAAGAATTTACTTGTAGATAATGTTAAATTTAATGATTTAGCAACTACTACGCAAACATGGTGTACAGGTGATTATGCTTTGGATGTTAATTTAATAGGTATTCAAGATGCTGAAATTACTATTAAAAATTCTACATTTGCAGGAAAATCTGGTGGCAATTCTCCAATAAAAGTTACACAAAGAGGTGGCTTTGATGACATTAATACTGATATACCATATTATAGTGTAGGTCATTCTAATGACCCTGCTAGTATTGCTTCTTTAGTAGTAGAAAACTGTGATTTTACTGCTGTTACTGGTAATTCAAAAGGTGATGTAATTATTGGTTCTAGTCCTAATACTGATGGATCTGCTAGAACTAGTGCAACATTATATGATTATAAAGTAGTAGCAAAAGAAGGAACAACTACTGAAGTATATACTAGAAGTACAAAAGAAGCTGAAGAAAGTGGTGCTAACAAACCATTTATAGTTGAAGCAGGTAGTCCATTAATGCAATTAACAAACTATGTTTTAAATTCTGATGATAGTAACATAGATTTAGAAGAAAATAAAACATATCAATTAAGCTATTATTTTGGTGATAAAGGTGCAACTATTGTTAATGCTCCTACAGTAACATTTAGAAGTAGTGATGATAGTATTGTATCTGTATCAAGTGATGGAGTTCTTACTGCTAAAAAAACTGGTACTGCTACTATTTATGCAACATATGATAGTGGAGAATATAACTGGCAAGTTAATGTAGTTGCAGATAATGAAACTGTTGCAGGAGAAGAAGTAGAAAATCCAAATACTAGTGATGGAGTTTTACTATTCTTAGGTTTAACAGTTGTAGGTTTTGCAGGAGTTGCTTTAGCATACAGAAGACTTCATAATTAATAAGAAATTAAGGCATTAAAACAGTGCCTTTTTTCTTTTCTAACAAAATTGTAAGGAAATAAACTTTAATATTATGTTATGATTTTGTTAGGTGATAGATAATGAGGCAAAGACTAAGAGATATTATATTTTTAATACTTGGGATTAGTTTAACAATTATATTTTATACAATAGTTATTCCTTTTTTTGCCATTGTTGGTTTAATTAAAGTAATCTCTACCATTAGACACTTTAAATCTAGAAATAAATATGCTAAAATTAATCCATAAGGTCGTGATTATATGGAATATTTAGATTATTATGATGAAGAAGGAAACTATTTAGGTTATAAGAGCCGTGATGAAGTTCATAAAGAAGGACTTTGGCATAATACTGTTCATTGTTGGTTATATGAGATGGATGGAAGTGTTTACTTTCAAATAAGAAGTAGTAGTCATAAGTTTTATACAACAGCATCTGGTCATGTTTTAAAAGGTGAAAGTATTAAAGATGCTTTTAGAAGGGAAATAAATGAAGAAATAGGACTTGATATAGATAGTAGTGATGCAATGCTTGTAGATATTGTTCCTTGGCGTATGGATAAAATGAAAAATGGTACTCTTATTAAAGATAGAGCAAAAGCACATGTTTATATTGATTTATTTGAAGGAGATATTAATAGTTTTAAATTTGATCTTAATGAAGTTCTAGGTGTTGTTAAAGTTAAAGCGAAAGATGCTTTAGAGTTATTTAAAAGAGGAAGTGGTGAGATTCCTGCTATAATTATTACTACTAAAGATAATAAAAATATTAGTGAAAATAAATTAGTTAATATTGATGATTTTTTAGTTATGAAAGATGAAAATGCTTATGATAAGTATAAAGATGTGTTAAATAAGATAATAGAAGTTACTAAATAAGTAGTAATTTCTTTTTAATTTTGTTACAATTATTTTATAGGATAGGAGAGATTAAATTGAAAGATGCTTATACTAAGAGTAGTGATGATGTTGTAAGAGAGTTAAATAGTAACATTGATGGTTTAACAGATGAAGAAGCTTCTATTAGATTAGAAAAATATGGAATAAACGAAATAGAAAGTAAAAAACAAAAGACTATCTTAGAAATGATTATAGAACAACTTAAGGATAGAATGATTTTAATACTTTTACTGGCTTCTATACTTTCATTTTTGTTAGGAGAAGTTGCCGAAGGAGTAGTTATCTTAATAATTATCTTTATTAATGCTCTAATTAGTATTATTCAAGAGAAGAAAGCACTTGATGCCATTGAAGCCTTAAGAAGTATGAATGCTCATTATACTATAGTTATAAGAAGTGGTAAGAAGAAAAATATTTTAACAAAAAATGTTGTAGTAGGGGATATTGTCTATTTAGAAGATGGTAATATTGTTCCTGCTGATATGAGATTAATTGAAGAAAGTGGTTTAAAAGTAGATGAATCATCTCTAACAGGAGAAAGTGTTCCGGTAGAGAAAGAGGCTAATGGTGTTTTAGATATAAATACAACACTTGCAGATAGAACTAATATGGTTTACTCATCAACAATTATTTCTTATGGAACAGCTTTAGGAGTAGTAACGGCCACTGCTAAAGAGACAGAAGTAGGTTCTATTGCCACGATGTTAGAAGATACTGATAGTATAGATACGCCATTAAAAAGAAAACTTAATAAAGTAGGAGAAATATTAAGTATTATTGGTATTGTAGTTGCTATTTTAATATTTATTATCGGTATTCTTTATGGTAGAGATTTTATTTCTGTTTTAATGGTTGCAATCTCTCTTGCTATTTCTGTAATACCAGAAGGACTTCCTGCCACTGCTACCATAGTCATGGCTTTGGGAGTATCTCGTATGGCTAAGAAAAATGCCTTAGTTAAGAAGCTACCTGCAGTTGAAGCTTTAGGTAGTGCTACTGTAATTTGTTCTGATAAGACAGGAACTCTTACTTTAAATAAGATGACTGTAAATAAAAGTGTTCTTTATAGTGATATTATTAATAAGAGCACTGATAATAATTATAGTGATGAAATGATTTACTGTGCTTGTTTATGTAATAATGCCTATCTTGATAAAGATAAAGTAATAGGAGACCCTACAGAAGGATGTTTATTAAGTTATGCTAAAGAGTTAGGTTATGATATTAAAAAGATAAAAGAAAATAAAGTTTTATTTCAAGAACCATTTGACTCTATTAGAAAGAGAATGAGTGTTGTAGTTAAAGATAAGAAAGATTATACTCTTTATAGTAAAGGAGCTCCTGAAGAGTTAATTGATGTATGTAGTTATGCTATAGTTGATAATAAAAAAATTAAACTTACAGAAAAAGATAAAGAGTTAGTAAAAGAATATTGTGTCACTTTATCTAGTGAAGGCTTAAGATTATTAGGCTTTGCCAGTAAAAATATTACTTCTCTTTCTAAAGAGGGAGAAAAAATAGAAAAAGATTTAACTTTCATTGGTATTATGGGAATAATTGATCCGCCACGTGAAGAAGTAAAACACGCTATTAGTACGTGTCATGAAGCAGGTATTAAAGTAATTATGATAACAGGAGATCATAAATTAACGGCAACATCTATTGCTAAAGACCTTGGTATCTATAAAAAGGGAGATTTAGTTGTAGATGGAGAAGAACTAAGTAAAATGAGCGATTTAAAGCTTAGAAATACGATTAAAAATATCTCTGTTTTTGCAAGAGTTACTCCTAAAGATAAACTTAGAATTGTTAATGCTTTGAAGAAGAATAAAGAAATAGTAGCCATGACAGGAGATGGTGTTAATGATGCTCCTGCTCTAAAGACTGCTGACATTGGTGTTGCTATGGGTATAACTGGTACAGATGTTGCCAAAGACGCTGCTGCCATGATTTTATTAGATGATAATTTTACAACTATTGAAGAAGCCGTTAAAGAGGGAAGAAGAGTATATCGTAATATTCAAAAAGTTATTCAATACTTATTAGCAGGTAATATTGCCGAAGTTTTAACTATTTTTGTTACAATGCTATTTAATCTTTCTAGTCCCTTACTTGCCGTTCATATCTTATTTATTAATCTTGTAACTGATACACTACCATCTCTTGCTCTTGGAATAGATCCAGCTAGTCCTAATATTATGAAACATAAACCTGTAAAACAAGGAAGTTTATTTGAAAAAGGTCTTGTCTTTAGAATAGGTTTTTATGGAATTTATCTTGCTATTATCACTTTAGTTGCCTATTTCATTGGCTCAAATGATAGCTTTAATGTAGGCATGACTATGGCTTTTACAGTTTTATGTCTATCTCAAATATTCCATGCTTTGAATCAAAGTTCAAGTGAAACATCTCTATTTAGTAAAGAATATCCAAGAAATAAAATGTTATATCTTGCTATGCTAGGTTCAATTGCTTTCCTTCTAATAGTTCTATTTATTACACCTATAAGAGAATTCTTTTCACTTAGTGTTCTAACAGGAAGTGAATGGTTAATAGTAATACTATTATCACTATCACCAATATTAGTAGTAGAAATATTTAAAGCGATAAAAAGATATTTAAAAGTGGAGAGTTAGTATGATGGTAGTAAATAAGAAAAGGATAGTCTTAAGTAATAAAATTTACCCTCTGTTTGCAGGACTTTCAGGGGATTTAATTTTCTATATTGCAATTAATACTTTATTCTTAACAGAAGTTAAACATTTCAGTGCTTTAGAAATAAGTTCTCTTACAACAATTAGTATATTTGTTATGCTTATTTTAAACCCTTTAGTTATGAAGATAATTAATAAAATAGGTGCTTTAAACTCTGTAAGAGTAGGAGTTACTGTTCTTTTTTTAGGAGCATTTCTTATTACTGTTGGTAATAATTATTTTATTATTTTAATAGGTTCTATTATATATGAATCTTATGCCTATTTTAAATATATGGATGCTGTTATTCTTAGAAAAAATCTAGCTTTTCTAAAAGAAGAAGATAGATTTTTAGAAATTCAAAACAAATATAGTTTAATCTATTCAGTTGTTACGATGTTTACTGCTTTTGTATCTGGTTTTCTTTTCAATTTAAATCCTTACTTACCAATGATAGGCTGTTTAATTTTCTGTGTTATTAATTTGTTTTTAGTTAATTTTCTATATGAAGTTAAAACACCTAATGAAAAGAAAATAAAGAAGGATAAAAGAAAGGTTAAGATAACTCATCTTGTGTTCTTACTTTTACTTCTTTTTTCAGTATGTTATTCAATTATTGATTTAGGACAGAACAATAGTAAACTCTTTATTCAGTACAAACTAGATAGTTTCTTAACTCTTGAAAATGTCTCTATTATTTTAACTGTAATAGTTAGTGTTTCCCGAATCGCTAGAGTCCTTGCTAATTACTTCTTTATTAAAATCTATGAAAATTATAAAAGTAAAATCTTATCTATTATAGGTTATAGTTGATCGTGTATAATCTAGTGTGTAAATAAAAAAACATACTAGATTTTTATTTATCAAAAATAATAAGAGGAGATGATATAAATGGAACAATTAACAATGAATGATTGTACTAAAAGAAAACTTGATAATATTTATTTAGTTGTATATGCAATTAGAAATGAAATTAATATTAAGAAAGGAGATTATATCGAAAAAGAAGATATATATACCTTTGTAGGTATTGATAAAAGAGGATTCCGTACCTTAATTAATGTTTATCCGGATAGAAAAAATAATAACAGATATTGGTTAGATTGTTTTGAATCGCTTAAAACAAGAGGTGTTAAAAATATTCTATTTCTATCTGTTGATAATAATAAAAACCTAAAAAGGTCTGCAAAAGTAGCATTTCCAAATGTAATCTTTACTGATTCTCTAACAGATATAATGCCTAAGTTTTATCAATTTTCTTATGAAAAGAGTGCTAAAGAAATAGGAAGTAAAATAAGAGACTTATATATCCAAAATACTATAACAGACTATAAAGAAAACTTTAAAAAATTTAAAGAAAGATATAATAATGTTATTCATCAAAAACTTATTGAGAAATATCTTAATAATATTGAATCATTATATAAATATAGTGTCAATATTAGAAAACTAATATTTAGACACTCTGCAAATATTTATTTATATGATAGAATAAGATTAAACTTTAATAGTCAAAAAGACTATGTTAATAGTTTAAATGAAATATATGATAAATTAGGAAGTATGAATGATTATTTTGGATTCACATCATTTAAAAAGAATGAATGGATTTTAATGCTTAATGATCTTATACAACTCTATCCTGATTTAGAACTTATATAAAAAGGGGATAAAACATGAATAAAGATAAAACACTAAATGAATTAATAATAGATGAAGCGGTTAATAAGTTTAAAAATGGAGAGATAAAGAATAGTTTAGATGTAGAGAACTTTATTGATTCGCTACTAGAACCACTAATGCAAAAGTTATTAGATACTGAATTAGATAATCATTTAGAATATTCTAAGTATGAACGTAATGATACTAATAATAGTAGAAATGGTCATTGTAAAAGTAAGAAAGTAGAAACTAAATATGGTTCTATTGAAGTTAAGACTCCAAGGGACAGAAATGGTAGTTTTAATCCTGTAATAATAGAAAAAGGACAAACTAAATTAACTGGTTTTGAAGACAAGTGTATATCCTTATATGCTAAAGGTATGAGCCTTAGAGATATAGAAAAAATATTAAAAGATCTATATGGTGTAAATATAGGTAAAGATGAAATAACGAGATTAATTTCTGCTGTTAATGAAGAAGTGGAAAAGTTTAGAAATAGAAAACTAAAACCACTTTATATCTTTACTTATGCAGACTGTTTATATGTACCTATTAAAGATGATAATTTAATAAGTCAAAAAAAGGCTATATACGTTATTATTGGAGTAGATGGTAATGGCTATAAAGATATATTAGGAATGTGGATAGACAAAGTTGAGTCTGCTAGTTTTTGGACTACTGTGTTTGAAGATTTAAAGCAACGCGGTGTTGAAGATATACTTTATATGTCTAGTGATGGGATAGCGGGCTTTAAAGGTTCACTAGAAACAGTATTTCCTAAAACTCAGTCTCAAAGATGTGTTGTTCATTTAACTAGAAATATATACAAAATATGCCCTAAAAAAGAGGCAAAAGACATAATTAAAATGTGGAAAAGAATATATACTAGTTCTAGTTATGAAGAAGCGATTACTGTTTTAGAAGACTTTAAAGAGACTTTTAAAAAACATCAAAAAATAGTAGAAAAAGTAGAAAGCTTTATGGAATTATTAGAACCATTATTTGAACTACCAATAGAAATTAGAAAAGCCATATATACATCTAATGCTGTAGAATCAGTTAATTCTGCTTTAAGAAAAGTTACTAGAGGTAAAGGATCTTTCCCAAGTGAAGAATCAGTATATAAAGTATTATTTTTAAGAATAAATGATTTAAAAGAAAAATGGGTAAAACCCATTCAAAACTTTAAAACAATACAATTACAACTTATAGATTTATTTGGAGAAAGATACACAAAATATCTAAACATTGATTAATTTAGTATATATGTTCTTTGACAATTCAAAAAAATATTATAGAAATTTACACACTAGTCTTGACAAGGTCTTATAGTTTACTAATATCATTTACTCTTATCTTAATAGGAAACTTTATTTCTTTTAAAATATTTGGTATTATTTTAATGAGTATAGGCTTTTGTTTGTTTCTTGCTATAAGAGACCCATTTGATAACTATATTAAAGAGTTATTACTAGATAATACTAATCCTAGCGACCATGAAGTTATGATGAATAAATTAAACTTTGCAAGAAAAGTAGGTAAATTAATAGTAAGTAGTTTAATTACTTTAATACTTCTAAAAGATAATCTTACTTATGTAATGGTATTCTTATTAGGACTATCTTGTTTTAGTTTAGTGATTGTTTATGAAATATATAAAATATTAAAGAAAAAGAAATATAGCAAGTTAAATTAAAAACACACACAAGTCAATGCTTGTGTGTGCTTTTAGTTTAAAATGACTGTAGAATATCTTAAAATATAGATATTTTTTTGCTCGCATTTATGCACAAAAAATAAAAATATTGTGCATAAATGTGAAAATGTCTTTACCTTAATATAATATAATGCTACAATAATGATGTAGGTGAGATATTATGGGAAAAAAAGAAGAAATTTTAAATATTGTAAATAGAAATGGTAGTTATATCACAACGAAAGAGTTGACTAAATATAATATAAACAGGCGTTTTTTAACATCTTTAGTAAAAGAAGAAAAACTTATTAGAGCATCTAGAGGTTACTATATTTTACCAAATGTTTTTTCTGATGATTTCTATATTATTCTTTCAAAATGTAAAAAAGCTATTTTTTCGGATGCTACCGCTCTTTATCTTCATAATCTTTCTGATAGAATACCTTTAGTGTATGATATTACTTTGCCTTATGGTTATGGCAATTGTTATAAAGATATGTCTAATGTATCTCTTCATTATGTAAAAAATGAGCTTATTGATTTAGGTATGATAGAAATAGAGTCTCCTTTTGGAATGAAAATTAAAACTTATGATATAGAAAGAACCATTTGTGATATTATTAAAAATAAAAATAAAATGGATATTGAAGTTTTTAGCAAAGCTTTAAAAGAATATTCAAGATTAAAAAATAAAGATATTAACAAATTAATGAAATATGCAAAAAAATTAAATGTAGATAATAAAGTAAGAGAATATATGGAGGTGTTGTTATAATTAATCAAGACAAATTAAAAAGTTTAGTTTCTAAGAAAGCATTAGGAAATACATATAAATCACAAATATACTTTCAATTGTTTTATTTTGAAAGACTATTAGAAAGAATTTCTAAAAGTAAATATAAAAACTACATTATATTAAAAGGCGGCTTAGTTTTAACATCAATTATTGGAAGCGATGATAGAACTACTAAAGATATGGATGCTACTATTAAAGGATTACCTTTAAATAAAGATGCAATATCAAAAATATTTAATGAAATATTTAGTATTAATTTAGATGATGGTGTCTCATTTGAACTTATTAGTATTAAAGATATTAGACTAGAAGATAAGTATGGTGGTTTTAGGTTAAATATCTTATCAAAGCTAGGTAATAATAAAACTTATATTACAGTAGAATTAACTACTGGTGATGAAATAACTCCTAGAGAAATAAAATTTAGTTATAATTCGATTTTTGAAGATAAAAAAATATCTATTATGGCATATAACATTGAAACTATACTAGCTGAAAAATTTCACTCTATTGTATCAAGAGGTGTTTTAAATACAAGATTGAAAGATTTTTATGATGTATATGTATTATTTAATTTTAAAGAAGATATTATAGATAAAAAAATGTTGGTAAAAGCAATTGAGAATACATTTAAAAAGAGAAATACTTTAATAGATAAAGATGAATTTGTTAATCTTATAGACGATTTATATAATAATGATTCTCTTAAAAAACTATGGAGTGAATATCAAAATAAAAATACATATGCTAAAGGTATAAGTTTTGAAGATACAATAGATTCTGTTAAAATAATAGTTAATATACTAAAAGAAACATTAATTGTTGCCTAAAAAATAGTGATAAGAAATATATGTTTTATTAAATGTCGCAAAGGAACACAAAAAATGGAAAAAATGAGAATAAAAGCAACAAAAGTTATTTATGTAAAATAAATTAAATAATATTTTTATATAATAATATTATTAACTTTCAATTATTTGAATAAAAATTCAAGAGTTATTGACACTAAAACGGCAAAAAAAGTCAAATTGGTGTCGATAACTTATCTTTTTTATGATAAAATTTAGTAAAAGGAGAAGAAAAATATGGAACAAATATATAAAAGGGAAACTTATTTAAAAAAAGTTAGAGGATTTTATAATGATAATGAAACTATAAAAGTAATTACTGGTATTAGAAGATGTGGTAAATCTTTTCTATTAAAATCTATAATTGAAGAATTAAAAGATAATGGTGTATTAGACAAAGATATAATCTATATTAGATTAGATGTTCCACCATTTAATACTATAAAGGAATCTAAAGAATTAGAAGACTTAATAAAAAATTCTTTAAAAGATGATGATTTCAAATATTTATTTATTGATGAAGTACAAAATGTAGAAGGATTTGAAGAAGTAATTGACGGATATAGAGCTTTAGGAAATATGTCAATATTTATAACTGGTTCAAACTCTTATCTTTTATCAGGCGAGCTTGTAACAAAACTAACAGGTAGAAAAATAGAGATAGAAATGCTACCACTTAATTTTTATGAATATATAGAAATGAAAAAAATGTTTAATAAAGAAATAAACACTAATA
This sequence comes from uncultured Bacilli bacterium, assembly GCA_944331805.1. GTDB lineage: Bacteria > Bacillota_I > Bacilli_A > RF39 > UBA660 > Onthousia. The sequence goes on along the minus strand of CALVIS010000014.1, from coordinate 10,359 downwards.
TATATTTAGAATTTGAAAATTATGTTAGAAATGGTGGCTTTCCTGGTTCTATTAAATATGATAATGAGGAAGATAGAAAAAGATATACTGAAAATGTCTTAGATGATATCTTTAATAAAGATATTAAAGTTAATGAAAAAATAAAAAGTACAGATACTTTTAAAAATATACAAACCTTTATTATAAATAATTTTGGTACTATGATTTCTGCTAATAGTATAAAAAAGTATTATAAGAGTAAAAATATTAATATAGATATAAGAACTATTAATAGATATATTAATATATTAGAAAATGCAAAAATAATTTATCCTTGTAATACCTTTGATATTAAGTCTAAAAGAGTTTTAAATGGAGAAAAAAAATATTATTTAGCAGATACTAGTATTTATTTTACTTTTAATACTGATAATAGAATTAATTATGGACCAGTACTTGAAAATATATTACATAATTATCTAATTAGTAAAGATTATCATTTAAGTGTTGGTAAAATAGGTAAATTAGAATGTGATTTTATAGCAAGAAAAGGAAATGATAATTATTATTATATTCAAGTGTCTAAAAATATTGAAGATGATAAGACAAGTATAAGAGAATATAGGCCATTCTATGAAATTAGAGATATGTATCCACGTTATTTATTCTTACTTGATATGATATTTAAAAAAAATGTAGAAGGTATTAATAATGTTAATATAGTTGATTTTATTTATAATAATGAAGATTTAAAATAATAATGAACTTAGCTTGTAATAGGCGATTTACCAATTAAGATATTTTATAAAACAAAAAATAGTCCTTTAAAAAGACTATTTTTAAATTTTCTTCGCTGCTATAATTACATATGAATTATCTATACCAAAATAACAAGTCTGTAATACTAATATTTCACTATTAGGTTCAATAGTAACACCCGTATCATATATTGAATTACTTTTTAACCAATTAAGATGTTCATAATATTCGTCATCTGTAAAATTTAAATTGACGTGTTGTAGGTTAGTAGTAGCGATATAGACAGAAAATATTTTATAATTATAAGTATTATCTATTGTCTTAAGAGTAATATCATCGTGATTATAGTAATATTCTTCATTTAAATAATTTTCTAATAAATGGAATTCTGTATATACATTCTCTGAATTATGTCCATAGATTAATATTTTTCTATCATCAACATTATTTCTATAATCTAGAAAGACACTACCTAAACTATTTCTTGATTTATCAAGTAAATGATTAAGATAATATTCATTATCACTACCTTTTACAACAGGTGTTACTAAATCTGTATTTTCTATTGAAAGTTCTGCAATGATATCAGTATTATTAAATTCTTTTTGATAATTTAAAACAACATTTTCATTATTTTCAATACTTAAAGTACTTATATCTTGATATATTTTTTCTTCGTTTGCTTTTTCTTCCTGTTCTACTTTTTCATTACTGTTTAAACTTTGATATGCTACTAAAGATACACATCCTATTAAAAGAAGAATTAAAGCACTACTTATTATAACTTTTCTTTTCATAACTCACCCCTAAAGCCTAAAAGAACTCCATTAGGAATTCTTTTAATTATTCTTTACTCTTGCATAACGATATAGGCAAGAGCTACTTAGTATAAGTAATATTATTAAGTATATATTTTGACTATTAGATTCAACTCCTGTATTAGGTGGAGTGATTTCTAACTCTTCACTTGGTCCTGGAGTAAATCCAATACCAGGTTCATCATCAGTAGGTTCGTAAATATAGGTAACTACAATTGTACCATCAATATACTTTCCTATTTCTTCACCATCTATAGTATAAAGAGTATATCCATCAAAATATTTTAAATATGTTTTATAATCTTTTCCTACCATATCAGTAGTAATAACGTCTTCACTTAAGATATTTCCATAAATATCTACGTATTTAGCAATTACAGTTCCTTTTAATGCAGAATAAGTAAATTGTAAATCTAAGTTAAATTCATATCCTAAATAAGCATTTAATATATAAGGACCAGATGTATATAAAGTTCCACTTATAGTATAATCACTAGTATTAGAGTTTAAGGTACCAGCATTTTCTATAATGTAATCATCACCCTTAACTTCATCTCTCATATATTCACCAATCGCTAAATCTTCAGAATCACCAGGTGTATATTCATCATTTTCAAAGCCCCAAGATAATCCTTTATTATAGAAATAATCATAACTTAAAGCAATTACATCAGGATTTGTTTCTAAATTGTAAGGAGAACCTGACTCCATTCCTTGACTTTCAAAGAAGTCATCTAATGCTTCATCACTTAAATCTACAATACGAGTAGCATTTGTACCATATTTTTCATTATAGTATTCTAATACATATTCTTCAATTGAATTATATCCATGTGCTTTAACTTCATCTAATACATCATCAATATCTGTTGACATACTAATGAATATTCCTAATGCATCGAAAGCACTATTTGATGTACAGAAAGGATCTCTTTCTCCTAATATTTCTCTAATAATACCAACAGGGAATTGATCTAATCTTGTATAGTTAGTATGATATTTTTCATTATAGAAGTCTAATAAATACTGAGTATAATCTTTAATACCATTTAAGTAACCATTCTTTATTAAAGCAGAGTTTATTGCTTCATCTGTCATATATCTATTACTAGAATTAGGTATTAAGGCTTTTAAAGCAGTATTATAAGTTCTATAGAAATGATAGTTCTCATTTACTGTGTTTCCATTAAATAATGGAGTATCTTCTTCAGTAGTAGTTTCTTCATCAGTTAGCTTATCATAAACGATATCTTCTTTAGGAAATATCTCAAATGATGTTTCATCATAGTTGTAAGTATAGTTAGATAAATTATTGATAACAAAATTAACTGTTATTTTATCTCCTGGTTGAATTGTATTATTCATTTGGAAATTATTTTCTTCATCACCATAAATAGCTTTGGCAATTTCTGTAAATACATCAGGAGCAATTACAATAGTATCTAACTCATAATCTTCAGGAATAGTAACATTTACAGTAACATTTCCTTCAAACCAGTAAGGACCAATATCAAGTCCACTAAAGTCATAGTCAATGATAAGACCTTCACTTGTTATTTTCCTTTCTGGTTGTACTGCTTCCCATCTAGAAGTAGTATCTTCAGTTTGTAGTATGTTTTGTTCATTTCCGTTTAACTCTTCAGCTTGAACATCTTTAACATCTGTTATAAAACATACACTTAAAACTAACAGAAATAAGCTGAAAAAAACATTTTTCTTTGACATTTTTTCCTCCCACCAATATTATCTACAAACTTTCATATTTTATACAAAAGTAGAGATTATTTATCAAAGAAAAATTTATAATCAACCGAACCCCTCACGATTAACCTAAAGTTTCTTTGATTTGTCTTTATATACTAATGATTTTTATCTGGCTTGTCAATAGAAAAATTAAGAATTTAAGGGTAAAAAGTTCTAAAAATTCAAAATTGAGAGAGAAAAAGACTTGAATTTAGAAAATTCATGGAAAAAAGGGGGAGAAAAATAAAAAAACTACCAGGAATTCCTGATAGAATTTTATTTGTTAATCTTTATTTCTTGAAACAGTGAATAGACTAACAGTACCTATAACAGATATTATAATTAATAATTCTGCATAGATATTTTTAGTAGCTATAACTCCTGTAGATGGTGGAGTTATTTCTAGCTCTTCACTTGGTCCAAAAGTAGCTCCTGTACCAGGTTCATCATCTGGGATACCCCATTTAGCATATACTGTTAATTCGCTTACTGGTGCACCATCGATTTCTAATTTTGTAGAACCATCAAACTTAGTATTTAATAGTTTATATAATTCTTCAAAATTTCCTTCACTTGCATACTTAGCAGCTAACTCTTGGTCATCTGCAATATACCAACCTAAGAAGACATAACCTTCACGTGAAGCCATTGCTAATACCTTTTCAGCTAGATTCATACTGTTACCAAAAATAGTAACATCACTAGTAAATCTTGTATATAGGCCTGTCATTAAGTCAGTATATCCATAACCAAATTTAACTAATCCTGCAGTTCCTAAACTACTAATAAATCCTTCAGTAGCATCATATCTAAGAATAGATACAGGTGCCCAAATATAAGCATTACCTGATGCGTTAGGATCTAGGTCTTCACCTAATTCATTATATCTAAATGTATAATAATGAAGTTTTCCTGTATTTGGATCATAGTATGTAAAGGTATGAGATCCAGCTCCTCCAACTTCTTTATTTATATTTTGATGTAAAACAAATTGTGTAAGTGCTGTATTATCACTATTAACAGGTCCAGCATATTGAACTTCGTCTTTACTTCCTTGTCCATTAGGCATAGTTGGATTTTGTTCTTGATGATATTTATCATTTAGTGAATCTGATGATGATACGTTATCGTTATCTATTTGAAGGCTACCACCTTCAACAACAGTACTACCAGAGTTACCTTTGCCACTGTTATAGTCATCAAAGATATCTTTAGACTCATCACCATTTCCAACTACTACTGAGTTTTCTAATACATAGAATACGGCTTTACCACTTGATGTATCATATAGTGAGTAACCACTAACACCATCACTCATCATAGTAGAGTTTTTAACAGAAAGTGTTCCTTTAATAACAACTCCTGCCCAATAACCAGAGTCCCCTGGTCTTACTTCAAATCCATAAATAGAGTCTCCATAACCATCTTCATTTGTTGTAATATGAGAATCAGTTATGTTAGTAACACCATTTTCAATATAGAAACGAACTCCAGGACCTCCATTATTGTTAGCAGTTATTGTACTGTTAATGATATCTGTACTTTCTTTACCAGCATTATATTTTGAAATATTTAAGCCAATATAAGCATTGTCAGATGCATTAATAGTACTATTTGTTGCATCCATTGAAACATTAGTCGCACCATGTGAACCGTTTCCATTTACATTTAATGTTGAATCAGTTACTTTAATATAGAAATTATTGATTCCAATTCCACCATTATTATTTAGATTTACTGTTCCTTTATTAGTAATATCTAAAATATAAGGTGATGATTGTCCTGTAATTCCATTACTACTATTATTTGTAATATCTAATGTAGCGTTGTTAACATTGATATTTACACTACCAGCATAATCTGTATTCATACAAATTCCTTGGCCATTACTATCAAATAAAGCATAACTTCCGCTATTCATATTGAAAGTAAAGTTTGTAACATTGATAGCAAAGATTCCTGCTCCTACATTATTAGTTGCATAGAACTTTGCACCTGTTCCTAAAGTGAAACTTGTATTACCTTTTCCACGAACATCAATAGCAGAACCACTTGTACCATTACCTTGTCCTTTATCTACAGGTGATGAATAAGTAGTATCAGGATCATCATATCCTCCACCATAATATCCATGTTGTCCACTATAAGTTAATACACTATTAGTAATACTTAGTGTTGCATAATCACTTAATGTTAAAGCACTGTAAATACTTGTTCCGGCATTTGCATATCCTAATCTAACACCGTGATTATGATCTGTTAATGTTAAGTTACCACTTAATATAACAGAACCTTGCTCAATGAATAAAGCAGCTGATGGATTTCCTTCTGTACTAGCATTTCCATCAATTGTCGCATCATTGGCAGTAATTTTAGTATTGCTACTTCGAACAACAAATTGAAGTTCAGTGTAATTACCAGCAATATTAAAATTCATATAATCTTTTTGTACAGTAATTATTTTATGATAGTTTTTACCATTTTTTTCTGTACTGTAATCTCCACTAGCAATTGTAATATTGTCTTGTGAAGTAGCAGTCGTTAAAACTGCATCAATTTCTTCTTGAGTCATATCTGGTGTAATATCTAATTCTCTAGCATACACAGTATTATTAAACAAGAAGAAAGATAAAAATCCTACCATTACTATGGTAATTTTTTTAAGATTACTTGCCATATCTTTTCCTCCCTTATCTTCATTACACACTATGGCTAGTATAATGAGAAATATTTTCATTTGGATATGGCAATTACTACTTACAACCATATCCCCCTGAATTGACTTACTATACTAATTGCCTAAACTTCTTTTGTCAAGAAATTTGTGAAATTTTCCTCGTTAACTTACTGAAAATTAAAAATTCATGATAAAAACAGGGTGAATTTTAAGTTTTTAGGTGAAAATAGTTTATAATTTATTAATTTCTAAATCTTTGCGTATATACATATGATTATATGAGAGGAGAGCAAATCTATGTTTACAAGAGGAATAGATAAGAGAATGAAAATTATTCTTTTAATATTTAGTAGTATTTTATTAGTAATTGTCTTAAGAGTATTTTATGTACAAGTAGTAGATTATAAAAAATTATCAACACTTGCTAGTGACCTTTGGAGTAGGAATCTACCTATTGAAGCATCAAGGGGAAGGATACTTGATAGAAATGGGGTAGTCCTAGCTGATAACATTACAACGACTTCTTTAGTTTTAATACCTAATCAGATTAAGAACAAAAAAGAAGTAACAGAAAAACTTGCTGAGATTCTAGGAGTAAGTTTTGATGAGATGAAAGAACATGTATATAAAGAAACCTCTATTGAAAGAGTTCATCCTGAAGGTAGAAGATTATCATATGAAATAGCAGATAAAATAGAAGCTTTAAACTTTGATGGAGTTTATTTAGTTAAAGAATCTAAAAGATATTATCCATATGAAGAGATGTTATCCCATGTCTTAGGTTATGTTGGTATAGATAATCAAGGACTATCAGGAATTGAGTTACAGTATGATGATTATTTAACTGGTGAGAATGGAGCGATTAAATATTTTAGTGATGCTAAGGGTAATAAATTAGAACTTACTGATTTATATATAGAGCCACAAGATGGTATGGATTTACAACTTACTATTGATATAAATATTCAAAAGTCAGTTGAGCGTGAACTAGATAATGTTGTCGATATGTTTAATCCAGATATGGCTCTTGCTGTTGTAATGGATCCTAATACTGGTGAGATATTAGCGATGAGTTCTAGGCCTAATTTTGATCCTAATAATTATCAGAATTATTCCACTGAAGAACTATCACGAAATCTACCTATCTGGGCTAGTTATGAGCCTGGTTCTACGCAAAAGATAGTAACAACAGCCGCGGCAGTAGAAGAAAAAGTTGTAGATTTATTTAAAGATGAATTTACTGATACAGGTTCCGTTCAAGTAGATACCGCTAGAATTAAGTGTTGGAAAGCAGGAGGGCATGGTCATCAAACATTTTTGCAGGTACTTCAGAACAGTTGTAATCCTGGTTTTGTTAAGATGGGACAGTTACTAGGAAAAGAGAGATTATTTCATTATTTAGATTTATTTGGCTTTGGTTCTAAGACAGGAATAGACCTTAATGGAGAAGGAGAAGGAATAATCTTTCCATTAGAACAAGTTGGAAACATAGAACTTGCTACTACTGCCTTTGGTCAAGGAATTAGTGTTACGCCTATTCAACAAGTAAGAGCGATATCGGCTGTTATTAATGGAGGTATTTTACTAAAGCCTTATGTTTTAAAAAATATATTAGAGCCAGAAACTGGTAATGTTATGGAACATAATAGTAAAACAGAAATTAGAAGAGTAATAAGTGAAGATACAAGTAAGATTATGAGATATGCCTTAGAAACAGTAGTTGCCTTAGGTGGTGGTAAATCTGCTTATATTGATGGTTATAGAATTGGAGGAAAGACTGGTACTGCTCAAAAAGCTGTTAATGGAAGTTATCTTGCTAACAACTATATCATGTCTTTTGTTGGAATTGTTCCTTCAAATGACCCAGAAGCAGTACTTTATATTGCGATAGATAATCCAAAAGATACAGCATTGTTATCAAGTTATACAACAACACCTATTGCAAGAAGAATCCTTCTAGATATAATTGATGCTTTAGGAATAGAAAAACAAGAGGGTGGAGTAGAAAAAGACTGGGAATGGAGTGATAAAGTCTATTATGAAGTAAGAGATGTCGTAGGTAAAACTCCAGATGAAGCGAAAGAATTACTTGAACACTTTACGATAGAATACTCTGGTAGTGGAGAGAAAATAATAAGCCAATCACCTGAAGCAGGAACAAGATTAGAAGATGGTAGTACTGTTAAATTAATGTTAGGTAATTAGTCTAAAATTAAATAATTATCATAAAATTTAATGACAAGAGAAAGTCAAATAAAAAAATATATATAGAATAACAAAAATACTTATGCTATAATACTTGAAGAAAGAGGCGATAAGTCATGTTATTACTTACAAAAGCAGTATTTGCAATTATGATTGGATTTTTATTTAGTGTCGTTTTAGGTCTTATACTTTTACCTCTTTTAAGAAAGTTAAAAGTAGGGCAGAGAATAAGTAGTTATGTAGGATACTCTCATAGACAGAAAGAAGGTACTCCTACAATGGGAGGATTAATATTTATTATTCCAACTGTCTTAATTACAATAGGCTTATTAATTACTGATAAGATACCTTATTCTGATAATATAGCGATAGTTCTAGTTGTCTTTTTAGGCTTTGCAATTATTGGATTTTTAGATGATTTCTTATCTTTAAAAAAACATAATAATGAAGGTCTTACTACTTATCAAAAACTATTAGGACAAGTAATTATTTCGACAATATTTTTCTATATCTATATGAAAAATGGAGGACAGACATCTTTTGTAGTTGGTACTCTTGGTATTGATATAGAACTTACTTGGTTATATGGATTATTTATATTATTTATCTTAATAGGAGCATCTAATGCTGTTAATTTAACTGATGGACTAGATGGGCTTGCAGGAAGTTTATCTGCTGTTGCTTTCATTGCCTTTGCCCTTATTTCCTTTGTAGTAGGCTTTGAAGATATTGGTATATTTTGTTTAGTATTAGTAGGTTCTCTAATTGGTTTCTTAGTATTTAATACTCATCCTGCTAAAGTATTTATGGGAGATACTGGTTCCCTTGCCCTAGGTGGTGTTATGGGTGCCGTTGCTATACTTACACATAGAGAACTTACTTTACTTGTAGTAGCAGGAGTCTTTGTAATAGAGACATTATCTGTTATCTTACAGGTATTTTGGTTAAGATTCTTTCATAAAAAGTTATTCTTAATGACACCTTTACATCATCATTTTGAAAAGCTTGGTTGGCAAGAAACTGATATTGTTAAATTATTTGTAGTCTTTGGACTATTACTTGCGATGGGTGGCATTATCTTTGGAGTATGGTTATAGAAAAGAGTGATTAGATGAAGAAGAAAGGTTATGGTTTGCCTTTATTAATCACAGTAATACTCTTAGTAACATTTGGACTTATAATGATATATTCAGCTTCAAGTATTTGGGCCGAATATAAGTTTCAAGATAGTTTTCACTATGTGAAACAACAAGCATTATTTACAGTAATAGGATTTATAATAATGTATATAGTTAGTAAAATAGATTATAATATCTATTTTAAGAAGGCAAATATCATTCTAGGTATTTGCTTTTTATTATTAATTTTAGTTTTAATACCAGGGATAGGTAGTATTAGAAATGGTAGTCGTAGTTGGTTTGGTATAGGACCATTTGGTGTGCAACCTAGTGAGTTTATAAAGTTAGCCTTAATAATATTTACTAGTAAATACTTAGTTAATAGTAATAAGTTTTTAAAGAGTTATAAAAAAGGAGTTATTCCCATATTAGGAATTGCTTGTCTTGCTTTTGGACTTATCATGTTACAGCCTGATTTAGGTACAGGTTTAGTTTTAATGGTTTCAATTATTGCCTTACTTTTTATTGCCGGAGTTAATATGAAGTTTTTCTATATCTTAGGAGTAATAGGAGTAATAGGTGTTGTAATACTTATTGCCATCGCCCCTTACCGAATGGATAGAATTACATCATTTCTAGATCCATGGAGTGATCCATTAGGTACAGGCTTTCAAATAATCCAGTCTTTATATGCGATAGGACCAGGTGGGCTTTTAGGAACAGGATTCTTAAATTCAAGACAAAAACATTTCTATTTACCAGAACCGCAGACAGATTTTATCTTTTCAATAATCTGTGAAGAGTTTGGAGTAGTAGGAGCGATTCTTATAGCATTTCTTTTCTTCCTACTTTTATACTTTGGTGTAAAAATAGCTTTGAAGTCCAATGATTTATTTGCTAAGTATCTAGCTTTTGGTCTTGTCTTTCAAATAATATTTCAAGCCTTAATGAATCTTGCAGTCGTTATAGGTTTAATACCTGTGACTGGTGTAACATTTCGTGGTACCCACTTACTACATACACTTTTTAGCCCTTATAATAAGGGAAAAAACAAGATTGC
>CALVIS010000013.1 GCA_944331805.1 uncultured Bacilli bacterium | reverse complement strand
AAAAAGTCTACAATACTCTGTATAAAAGAACCATACATAATAGAAGCATCACCTATTTTAATAGATAACCCACTAAAATCAAGTCCTCCTAATATAACTCCAAGTAAAGGCATAAATATATCATCTACTAAACTACTAACTATTTTAGAAAAAGCACCACCAATAATAACACCAATAGCCATATCTAAAACAGCACCTCTACTAATAAACTTTCTAAACTCCCCTATTTCTTTTTTAACTGCTTTCTTAGCTTTCATAACTACTACCTCCAACTTAATAAACAAATATAATCACTATTATATTAATAAATCCCATCTATTTAAAAAGATATTATCATCATCACTAAAAATTCTCATCGAACTATCTTTATGCATTGTACCATCTCTACCAGGTACACTTAGCCAATGCTGATGATCTTCTTTTATTTTTTCTGCTACAACCTTACTAGGAACCACATGAAATTCAGGAGTTTCAAGCTCATTTAAAGAAACAAATACATAAAAAATATTATCTGCATATAATTCTTCGTTTTTCTTACTTAACATCCAACTCTTCTTCTTATGTATTGTAGTTTTTACCTGTATAGCATATTGTTTATTATTTTCCCTATTAATTATTAAAATATCAAAATCTTTAGTATTTGACATAGGTACAGCACAAGTAAATCCTCTTCTTTCTAACTCTCCAGCTACAAAATATTCTCCAGCATTACCAGTACTAACATTATTCATTGCAAATTCAACTCCTCACTAAAAATAATAATTAATTGTATAATACAGAAAAAAGAACTATTTTTCAAGTTCTTTTATTAGTTCTGCTTTATTCATCTTAGAGTAACCTTTAACTCCTTTTTCTTTAGCGAGTTCTTTTAACTTAGTTAAACTCATTTTCTCATAGTTAGTTTCTTCTTCTTCTGAAGGCATCTCTCCATGTTCTACTAAGTAATCAATCTGTTCTTTAGTTAAAGTCTCATACTCTAATAATGTCTTAGCAAGTAAATCAAGTAAATCTCTATTTTCTTTAATTATTCTAGTAGCCTCATCATAACATTTATCAATAATCTTTCTCATTTCTTGATCTATTTCATGAGCTACTTCATTAGAGAAGTTTCTACTCTTAGCATAGTCCCTACCTAAGAAAGCACTACCTTCACGCTCTTCTAATTGCATAGGTCCTAAATCACTCATACCATATTCAGTAACCATAGCCCTTGCTATCTTAGTAGCTTTCTCAAAGTCATTTTGGGCACCAGTTGTAACTTCACCAAAGACAACTTCTTCACTAACACGTCCTGCAAGTAAACCTGTAATTTCTTCAAGTAAATCTGTTTTAGTCTTACAAATCTTCTCTTCACTAGGTATCATCATATTATATCCACCAGCACTACCACGTGGAATAATAGTAACCTTTTGAACATCGTTAGCACCTTTTAACTTGATACCAACAACAGCATGACCTGACTCATGATATGCAACTAACTTACGGTCCGCTTCACTTCTCTTAGCACTAGTCTTAGCAGGTCCCATTAATACTCTGTCACTTGCTTCATCTATCTCACTCATAGTAATAGCATCTTTATTACGTCTAACGGCAAGTAAAGCCGCTTCATTAAGTAAGTTTTCAAGGTCAGCACCAGAATAACCTGGAGTTCTCTTAGCAAGAGCAGGAATATTAACAGAAGGTGCTAATACTTTATTTCTTGCATGTACTTTAAGAATTTCTTCACGTCCCTTTACATCAGGTAAATTAACAACAACCTGTCTATCAAATCTACCTGGACGAAGTAAGGCTGGATCTAATACATCAGGTCTATTAGTAGCAGCGATAATAATGATACCTTCATTTTCACCAAATCCATCCATCTCAGTAAGTAATTGGTTTAATGTTTGTTCTCTCTCATCATGTCCACCACCAATACCTGTACCTCTTTGTCTACCTACTGCATCTATCTCATCTATAAAGATAAGACAAGGAGCAGTTCTTTTCGCTTGTTGGAACATATCACGAACACGACTTGCACCAACACCTACAAATAACTCAACAAAGTCAGAACCACTAATATAATAGAATGGAACATTCGCTTCGCCTGCTACTGCACGAGCAAGTAATGTTTTACCAGTTCCTGGAGGACCATATAAAAGTACACCCTTAGGAATTCTCGCTCCTAACTTTTGGAACTTCTTAGGACTCTTTAAGAAATCAATTAACTCTTTAACTTCTTCTTTTTCTTCATTAAGACCAGCTACATCTTTAAATGTAACTTTATTCTTATCACTAGACAACTTTGCTTTACTCTTACCAAAATCAAGTGAATTCTTACCTCCGCCCATTTGTTTAGTTAAGAACCAAAAACAAATAAAGGCAAGTAAAGCAATAGGTAAAATATTAACTATTACAAGTAAAATAGTACTAGATTCTGGATCTGCTACACTATTAAACTCAAAGTCATCTACTTCACTAGCTTCCACTAACTTTTTCATTACTTGATCAGATAGAGGAACTCTAACAAAGAAACTCTCATTTTCTCCATAGCTATCTAATTTACCAGTAATCTCATAGATTTGTGCTCTTTCCCTAGGAGTTACTGTAATCTCACTTACTTCCTTATCATCTAAATCACTCATAAACTCATCATAAGTTAATACATTAACTTTTTGATTAGCAACACTTACAAAGTATACAACTCCAAGCATTACTAGAAGTAAAAAGACATAAGGTAGTAAACCTTTTTTAACAACTTTTTTATTTACATTCATGGAAATCTCTCCTTTTTTCTACTCATATCTCAGTATTATATCATAAAATTCACTATTAGTCTTATCAAATTTAGATTTTTTTAATCCTGGAACAAAAACTATCTTTCCTCTACTATCAACTACTATAGGCCACAAGTCTCTATCAGAAGTAGGAATCTTACTATCTATAAATATATCTTTTATCTTTTTATGACCTCCACCTTTAATAGCCATAACATCTCCAAGCTTTCTAGTTCTAACAATCAAAGGCAAAGTTACTTCTTTACTAGATAATTTTATAATGTTATTACTATTTCCTTTAACAGAATCTAACATTACTAATTTATGACCATTAGGAAGTATTACTTCTCTACTAACTTCTATTTCATAACTACTAAGTAAACTAGGATTTCTTCTAATAGATAAAGTATTATAACTCTTTACCACTTCCACATCATTAGGAAGATTAACTTTAGCATTACTTTTCTTACTATTAATAAGACTTTCTATTAAATCTAAATGTTTATCGTTAATTAAAATTAAATCATCTTGATAAAAACTAGATATAAATCTCTCTAAGATAATTCTCTTTAAGAATTTATTAATCTCTAAATATTTATCTATATATAACTTATTATCTTTAATAACTTTACTAATCGCCTTACTAGCTTCCTCTTCTATAAAGTCATCTGCCTCACTAAGTACATTACTAAACTTTAAATATTTCTTATGAATATCTTTATCTTCACTCTTTAAGAAAGGTAACACTTCCTTACGATATCTATTTCTTGTATAAACATCACTAAAATTACTTTTATCTATTGCATAAGGAACTCTATTCTTATTACAATAATCTAACAATTCTTCTTTAGTTAAACCTATAAAAGGACGATAAATGTAGTATCCATCCATTTTCACTAACTTTCTAAAGCCACTATACCCTCTTAAAGTAGAACCTCTAGCAATTCTCATAAGAATTGTTTCCATCAAATCATCCCCATGATGAGCAGTTAAAAGGTATTTAGCATTATATTTCTTAACTACCTCATCAAAAAACTGATATCTAATATTTCTCGCTTCATTATGAAAATTATCATCACCATATCTATCAATTTTCATATATTCAAAGATTACATTATTATCTTTACAATACTTCTCTAAATCTTCCTTCTCTTTAGCACTCTCACGTCTTTTATCATGATTAACATGAGCACAAACTAATACAACATTATGGTTCTTTCTATACTCTAAAAGAGTCTTAAATAAAGCCATAGAATCAGGTCCATAACTACAAGCAAAGACTAAGAAGTCCCCATTTTTTACTTTAATATCTTTATATAAACTATCAATATTCATTACCTACTAATCACTTTCCTCTTCATCATCTTCAGGTATTTTTAAGATTAACTCTCCATCTTTAGAATAATAATACTTTTCTCTAGCATATCTTGCTATATAATCAGAGTCCTGAAGCTTATTAACATCAGATGCTAACTCTTCTTCTTTATCTTTAAGGGAAGCAAGTTCTTTTTTTAACTCTCCCTTTTCTTGATATTTACTATATATCATAGTCCAATATCTAAAAATTGTAAACGTAGTAAAAATAATAACAGCAAAAGAAACGCAAAGTAATAGTACTGGACCTAACTTTTTCTTTTTTCTTCTCTTAGCCATTAAATTTTCACCCACTTTCCTAAGATATATTATAATCTCATAAAAAAACTAGTTCAACATTAACTAGTCACTCTTTACACTTTTGGTCACGTTTTTTTGTTTTTTTCTTAACTTCAGGCATCTTTACTAGTTTTCTAAATCTCTTAGTAATATCAAAGAAGGTAAAAAAGCCCAAGATAATAAATAAATAAAAATATGGATGAATAACAGCATTATTTATCTTTCTCATCACAAGAAAATAAATAAGTACTAAATCTAAAATAAATATAATATTAAATATAATCTTAACAACTCTATTTTTATAAAAAAGAATATTGTAATTAAAGTTATATAAGACTGATAAGACTCCTCCATATATAAAAGAAAAGATTAAAGCTATTACTTGTTCAACTAAACTCATTATCTAAACAGTCTATTAAAGACGCTTGTACCATCTTTTTCTTTCTTACCACTATTATCATCCATATAAGAAAAGCCCTTTATCAATCCTTTAATAGAGACATTACCAGCCAAAGTATCTAATTTAACAAGTTCCAAATCTTCTCCTTTAACAGCCAAATACCCCATAACAGTCTCTAACAAAAACTCTTCACTATCAAAATTCTCTATTTTCTTAACTCCTGTAATAAGTAAATTCTTTCTTTCTGTAATCGTAATACTATGATTATAATTATTAATAATTGCTTCCTTGCTTTCCATATCATCACCTATTAAATGATATGCAACAAACAAAAAAAGAAGAACTAATCTTCTTTAGAATCTTCATCTTTAATGTTATTATATGCTTCAATAATTTTATCTTGAAACATTGCTCTAACTTCTGGATTAATTGGATGTGCAATATCACGATATCCTCCAGCTTGAGTCTTTCTACTAGGCATAGCAATAAAAAGTCCATTATCACCTTCAATGATTCTAATATCATGAACAGCAAAAGAATCATCTAGCAATACAGATGCAATACCTTTCATACGACTTCCTTCTTTTTCAATTTTACGTACATTTACAGATGTAATTTTCATATGTAACCTCCTAATACTAAGTCTTATAACTCAATTCTATACCAGTTAACTAACTTTTGCAAGTTGTTTTTTAAAACTTGTCAAATACTTTACTAATATATTACTTAAGTATCTCTAAACTAGAAGTAATCAAATCACTATAAGAAAAAGATTTAATATTATTATCTACTAATTTCACAACAAATATCGCTTGATATGTCTCTATTATCTCTCCCTCAAACTCTACTATTTGATTTCTACTACCGTTAAACTTAAAATGAAGCATTTCTCCTTCTTTAGATTTAACTTCATCTCTTACTTTATCAACATTCATCTTGGATACCCCACATACATAACACCATTAGTAATAATACCACCCATACCATCACTACCATAATGTGTTTTATCTAAAAGACTTATCAAATCAATTTCTTTATTCTTAGGAGATAAAGCGACAGCACTAGCGATAATAGCAGGGTCCAGTGCATGAATATTAATTCTCTTAGGACTAGAAGCAAAATTAGCTCCTGCTTTAATTAAATCTTCATAAAAAGATTGACATGCTCCTGCAATTATAATAAGTTTATCCTGATTTCTCTCATACTCTCTAGCTTTCATCGTCGCTTTAACAAAATTAGTAGAATTTTGATAATTAGCTAAATCACTCTTATCTTTATTCTTCTTAAAAGAATCATGTCCAGTAATAACTAAAATATCAGGATTATATTTTTCTAAACAAGAAGTAATCTCTAAAGAAAAGTCATCTTCATCTAAATTAACCCCATAAGCCTCTAAATGCATATCTTTATAAAAATCTATACATCGTCGCAAATAATCTTTATCGCCATCAATATGTAAAATTTTTCCTGGTAAATAAAAGTATTCACTCCTATCTAAATTAAGCATATCTTTAATCTTTTTAGCATCATTTCTATCTTTATTTGTATCATAATCTACATTCGCTTCTTCTAAATCATCAAGACTACTATCAGCATAGAGCCTAACATCAATACCTTTTAAGTAAGCTATATCGTCTTTAATATCAATAATTGTAAATAAAATATCATTATTATAAGAATTTCTAGTAACAAAGTCTCCAATCTTAAACATATAATTCACCCATTTAATTATATGTAAAGAATTTATATTTATACTTTAGATAAAGTATTAGAAATATCTACGAATATTTTATAATCTAAGGCCTCCGCTCTCACATTCAAGTCATATCCATATTTATTTAAAACAGTCTCTACTAATTCCAAATTATATTTCTTTAAATTATTTCTTAAAGTCTTTCTTCTAAACTGAAAACTATCATGAACAAGCTTCATAAAAAAGTCTTTATCATCTATCCTCTCTAACTTTTCTTTCCTACTAAAAGATACTACAACACTATCTACATTAGGTCTAGGATAAAATTGATTTCTATCAACCAAAAATTCTTTTCTCACATCAAAGAAATAATTAAGAATAACAGTAAGAGCCCCATAATCTTTACTAGATACCTTACTACAAAATCTATCCCCCACTTCTTTTTGAACCATCATAACTATTCTTTCAAAACCTAAATCACTTTCAATTAATTTAAATAATATAGGAGTCGTTATATAATAAGGAACATTACTAACAAAGTATAAATTATCATATGAATACATACCTACATCACTAACAATATCTGCTTTAAGGAAATCATTAAATAAAATCTTTACATTATCATAATCTTTAAGTCTACTAGCCAAAACATCTTCTAGACTATTATCTACTTCATAAGCCAAGATATTACTATCTTTATATAAACTCGCTAAAGCAATAGTTAAATTACCACTACCAGGACCAACTTCTATAACTAAAGAATTACTCTCAACATTAGCAACTCTAGCAATTTTATCAATAATCGCTTTATTCTGTAAAAAATTTTGTCCATACTTCTTCTTAAACCTAAACTCAGTCATATAACCACATCCATTCACCTATTTAATTATGATTATATTCACCAATTAAAAAAATGTAAAGAAAAAAGAAAAAAGCCTAAGCTTTTTTCAATTTCTTAGGCTTTTTATTAACAATAACTTTTTCTTCCTCTTTTTCTCTAAACATAAAGAATATATTAGCAATAGATAATCCATATAACATAATTTTTATATAAGCAATAAAATTATCAAAAAAGTTAAAATCTACTCCATAACCATATTTTTCATTAAGAACCATATTAGTATCTAATAAAGATCTCAAAGCAACAACAATAATAGTCGATAATACTAAACAGCAAGTCAAATTATAAAATAAATTTTTAGAAATATTCTTTTGTTTAAATAAAATATTAACAAAAAACAAAATTAATAAAATTGCAAAAGGAACAAACTCTGAGATTATACTAGTAATATCTTTATTTAATCTCATATTCATCCTAATCAAAATAAACAAAGTCAAACCAAAGGCTGCAACTAAAAGCAAGAATTTAAGACCATAAAACAATCCATTAAATATTTTTTTCATTAATTAACCTCCTATCACCGTATATCTATACCAATTAGAGATTTCTACAAGTAAATCTAAAGTAGATTGATAATTATTCATAGTTTCAGTATAACTATCTTCAACTAAATCAAAGAAATTAGTTTTGTTAGTCTCTGTTGTAAAATAATAATGATCTGAATTTTCAATGTTATTTTGAACATAATTATAAGAGTTTAATAAATTATCTAAATCAATTTGAATATATGGTTTAATTAAATTAAAATTTGGTAAACTTTCAACTGTATCTGTATTAATCATAGAAGTAACTTGCATAACTAAACAATCGTTTAATATCTTATTTCTAAAATCAAGTGTAAAATTATAACTATCATTTATACCAATCTGATCTAAATCAAAATAGTTCATCATATCATCACTTTCAATTATTTCTACACAATTTTCTAATCTAGATTTAACAGTATTAAGTCCATAAATATTAAGACTTCCTTGATAATTAGATTGCTCATAAACACTTATATTGTTTTTAATCTGATTAATTTTATTTTCAACACTAGCTTTATTAGTATCATTATAAGAAGCTATATCAACAGTCTCAGCCAACTCTTCCATATGGTAAAAATTAATAAACAATAAAAAGAAAGAAAGACCAAAGACCAAACCAGTTATAGTAAAAGCTAACATACTAGCATATTCTAATAATATTTTTTTCATACATCATCCTCCATTTGTACATTAATATCAAAATGATAATATTTATTTTGCCAACTAGTATTACCTGCATCTTCTGAAACATAAATACGTAATTGATAATTATTAATTTCTCCTACAGAAATATTTCTTGTATCTAAGATATTATTAGTTATATCACTTA
Organism: uncultured Bacilli bacterium; assembly: GCA_944331805.1. GTDB lineage: Bacteria > Bacillota_I > Bacilli_A > RF39 > UBA660 > Onthousia. The sequence goes on along the minus strand of CALVIS010000013.1, from coordinate 23,032 downwards.
AATTTCCAATTTTAATAACTCTACCATTTAAAGACAACTGGTACCTTAACTGACTTCTAGAAAGCAAGTCTCTATTACTATAAGTTTCATCATCACTAATAATACTATCTTCTAGCAAAATATTATATATGTTATCACTAGTACCATTATTTTCAACTGCAAATTCATATGGAGTTAAACTTTTAGCAGTTTCATCATCTAAAGGTATCAAACCGCTTTCATCTATCACATTATTACTATCACTTAATTGTACATTAATAGAAGTAGTAACATCACTAGGTGAACTATAGAAAAATCTATACCAAAGTATTGATGTTGCAAAGATAAAAGCAAATAAAGCTATACCTGCTAAAATTAACAAAATCATTTTTTTCATTTTTTAAATCTACTCTCCTTTTTCTTTTTAGAATTTTTATTTTTAGTAACTATCTCTTTATTATTATCACTATTACCATCAGGAGCTCTAAGAGTCTTTATAAGCTTATAAATATCATAAATAATAATCATAACTGCTGGTACTATAATAATAGCAATCCATCCTAAAATCGAACTTAAGTAATATTGAATATAGCCAATTTTAGGTATTCTAAACAATACTCTACCATATATCTCATTAAAACTAATTCTAGAAGAATCTGGAGTATTATTATTATCACCTTTAGTAGTAAATAAATACTCTCCATCACTTGTCTTTTCTATATCATAAATTCTATGCGTTACCCTAACCCCAGAATATCTATAATCAGTAGAATTAAATGTTACAATATCACCCTTTTTTAAATCTTCAGGGTTATTAACTCTCATAGTAACAACAACATCTAAAACATTTATAGAAGGGACCATAGAAGGGCTAACGATCGTATAAGCTGAAAATAAGTCTTTTTTATTTTCTCCACTTTTTAAATTATATTGTTTATCAATAAAGTTAACTACAAAAGCAAGAAATACAAGTATCATTATCAAACATACTGAGTACATTAAGACTGTTGTAATAAAATGTAATGCCTTCTTCACTTTTATAAACCATTTATTATTTTTTATTTTCATCAAGTTATCACCCACTTAATATTCTAAAATCAAGAAAAAGAAAACTAATCTGACAAGTCAACCTTAGCTTTAACAGAAACTCTAACACTAAAACTTTTAGGTATATTATCTAAAATAGTATCAGCATCTACCCACATTCTTAAACGATACTTAATACTAGAACTTTTAGAAATAGTTCCACTATCAAGTAACATAGTGCCAGCCAAAGTTCCTAAATCAGTACTTTCCTTAAGAGGTGTAAAATTAGTAGGAGCCATAACCTCTTCATAAGAATTATTAACCATCTTTTCTAAATACAATTTAACATCTTCATTATCAAGAGTAGAAGTCACTTCCTTCTCTGCTGCAATCTCATAATTAGCAACTACATCACCAGTCATAGAAGATTCTATTGCAAAATCAAAATATTGATCTTCATTAGTTAAAACTTTACCTGCCTCATCTGACATAGGATAAGCATTAGTAATATTAATTCCATTATTTTCTTCTGTATAGTTCAAATAAATATTACCTGTACTTATAGTATTAACACTATCTTTTTCCTTAGTATAAGTAAATGTTGCTACTGATATACCAATTATCATAATTATAAATATGAAAAGACAAATAATAATAACAAACAACTTACCATTAGATTCTTTTTTTATTATTTCATTATTGTAATCTTTATTATCCATATATTACACTCCCTCATATTCTAAGATAATTGTATCACACTAACTTTTTTAGGTAAAGAAAAAAGTACAGAATAAACTGCACCAATAAAAACATATACCATATTATACAGCTACACTACCATAAACATTGACTCTTAATTTATAAGTCATAGAAGAATTAGGTAATACATAATCATTAGAAATCCACATTCTCAATCTATAATTGCGTGTACCACTTTCTCTAAAATCACTAGCTAATAAAACAAATTGACCGCTAGGAGCATTAGAATAACTACTATCAGTAGTAGACAAATCTGATAATTTTGTAGGTGGTAACACCTGAGTTTCTCCACCTTCATCTGTATTAGTTAAATAAACTTTAATTGCATCATCAGGTAAAGTACTATCAGATTCTTTAACAGCTGTAATTACATAGTTAATAATAGTTTCCCCACCAGTAGTAGCACTAACTGTAAAATCAAAATATTGTCTATCTTGGTTTAAAGTCATACCCACTTCATCAGTCATAGGATATGCATCTGTTAAACTAATACCATTAGTATTTTCACTATAACTCATCATCAATGTACCAGTACTAACAGTATTAATTTTCTCACCTCTTTTTGAATAAAAAATAGCAGCATAGCTCACACCAATAACAGCAAAGATTAAAATAACTATCGCTATAATAATAAATATTTTTGACTTAGAGTTTTTTTTATCCTCATTCATTTATATTCCTCCCAATCTTATAATAAAAATATAACATAAATAAAAAATATAAGCAATGAAAAAAAGTGTCATAAGACACATTATTGAGCAGCAGCTGCCCCATATACATTAACTCTTAAACGATAAGATCCAGATGCATTAAGATCAGAGAAATCTTGATCTACCCACATTCTTAAACGGTAATTATGAGTAACACTTGTATTAGTATTAGTACTACTAACAGTCTCACTTGCAAGTAAAAATTCCCCACTAGGAACTAAAGAAGCCTCATTTCCTGTAGTTTTTGTAAGATTTGAAACAACTGTAGGTTCTAACACTTCAGCTTCAGAAGAATTATCTGTATTAGTTAAATAAACTTTTATAGCATTATCTGGTAAAGTGCTATCTACCTCTTTTAAAGCTGTAATTGTATAATTTATTGTTGTTGTACCACTACCATTAATATCAGCTTTAACAGTGAAATCAAAAACATTATTTGTACCACTTAAAGCCATTCCTTGACTATCAGAAATAGGTAAAGCATCTTCTAAAAGAATACCAGAAGTTACTTCAGAATAACTCATACTAATTGTACCTGTAGTTATTGAATTAGTCTTACTACCAATTCCAGTATAACTAAAAGCTGCAAAAGATACTCCAATTACTGCTATTATCAAAACTAATACTCCAAGTATTGATAGTAATATTTGTTTAGAATTATTATTTTCCATTACTAACCTCCTCTAGTATAAATATAACACAATTATGAAGAATTTAGCAACAAAAAGAAAAAGTGTCAGAGATTAGACACTTTTTAATAGCATACTATTGAGCAGCAGCTCTACCATAGACATTAACTCTTAGTTGATAAGATAATGAATCTGTTACATTTCCAGACATTGATGGAGCATTTTGATCAACCCACATTCTTAAACGATAATTATCAGTTTGACCATTTCCACTAAATGTTCCTGATGCTAAAACATAATCATCTGAACTATCAGGAGAACCTGTAGTAGCACTAGTAGTAGATGATGCTGGTAAAGTATTAAGAACTTTTGGCTCAATTGTATTACCTTGACCTACATCAGAACCACTCGTATCAGAAGCTCTATTAGTTAACCATACTTTGATATCATTATCCTTAAGTGTGTTACCATCTTCTGGTGCAGCAATAATAGCATAGTTGATTATAGTAGTACCACTACCACTAATAGTAGCAGATACATTAAAATCAAAAACATTATTTTCACCAGTCAAAGCCTTACCTTGTTCATTAGACATAGGCATAGCATTAGTTAGTTCAATACCATTACTGACATCAGTATAACTCATTGTAATAGTACCTGTAGCAATAGTATTAACCTCAGTTCCTGTTTTACTATAACTAAATGCTGCGAATGAAACTCCTACAACAGCTACAACTAAAATTGCTACTCCAAGTACTGATAATAATACTTGTTTAGAATTGTTATTATTATCTTTCATCTTCTTGTCTAACCTCCTTCTATAATAACTATAGCATAAAACTAACTAAAATAGCAATCACTTTTCAAAAAAAAAGAAAAAAGTGTCAGAGATTAGACACTTTATTACCATCCATATCTAATAATTTCAAATTTTATATTATGACTAGTGGCAAATCCTTCTAAATTAGTTTGACTTGTAAATAGTAAATCCATATGATTACCAGTAACCGCTCCACCTCTATCCATAACAATAGCAAGAATAGGTTCACTATATATATTAATACCACTTATCCTAACAATACTACCACATGGAATAGATCTATCTGCAGCGACTACTCTCACCTTTCCATAAACTTGGTCTTCAAAATAGATATTACCATTTTTAAAATTCTGACGTGGTGGACAAGCACTATTACCAGTACAACCAGGACAGTCAGGTCCATAAGCAGTAAGAGTTCCCATAAAAGCTACAGGACTACTACTAGCCACACTAATAGCATCATAAAAGTTATCATATAAAGTAGGCTCTTTAGCTTTCTCCATCTCTTTAATAGAATTATACTTATTAACAATATGAACTGCTTGCAAACTCTTTACACTATTTATATTAGAAGTCATCACTACAGTCTTATTATTGCCAGATAATACAACAAAAGCTAAAGCAAAGACAACAATTACAAAACTAAAATATCTTAAAAATCTTTTACCCATCTTTTTACCTCATTTTCTACTTAAGATAATACTAGCATTGTTATCTATTAAAGTCAAATAAACTTGAAGCATTTCTACTGGTAACTTCTGCTAATTCATCTACACTAATATTTTTTATATCAGCAATAAACATAGCAATAAACTCTAAATACTTAGAAGAATTAATTTTTCCTCTAAAGGGAACAGGAGCAAGATAAGGACTATCAGTCTCAAGTACAATAGATTCTAAAGGTACTTCTTTAACTACATCTTTTAATTTAGAGTTTTTAAAAGTAACAACTCCACCTATTCCTAGTAAGAATCCCATACTTATATAAATATTAGCAGTCTCTAAACTCCCACTAAAACAATGAATTATTCCTTTTACTTTATATTTCTTTAAAGTATTAATAGTATCCATAGTTGCATCTCTAGAATGTATTACAACAGGAAGATTAAAAGCATCAGCAATTTTTAGTTGTTCTTCAAATAACCATATCTGTTTATCTTTATTTTCTTTAGTATAGTGATAATCAAGACCTATTTCCCCAATACCAACAACTTTTTTCTCGCCTAATAAACTCTTTAAATAGTCTAAATCAGATTCAGTAACAGTATCAGCATACTCTGGATGATATCCTATCGTAACATAAACCATATCATACTTATCTTTTAAATCCATTACTTCTTCTATACTTTCCCTACTACAACCTGATACAACAATTTTATCAACACTAGCCTTCTTATTCTCTTCTATAACTTTATCTATATCAAGATAATCTTCCATACTTAAATGACAATGTGTATCTATATACATAAAAAACCACCACCTAAAAGTATTATATCAAAAAAAGAAATCTTCTAGATAGTATTTTACTATTTACAAGATTTTTTCTTTCTTCGACATAAAAATAATCTTATTAAATAAATCGTTAATACAATTAAATAACCGATATCTAATATATTATGCCCTATAATAACCATTACAACTAAAACTCCATAAAGAACTGCAACTGCCACTACTTCAATTTCTAACTTTCGTTTCTTAGTCATAATTCTATCCTTTCTTACGACTTCAAATACTACTTGTTACTACGTAAACACTACCCTTCAACTATAACATAAAAAATAGGATAATTTTAAAAATCACCCTAATTATTTTTCAGTTTACACTAAAATTTTACAAATCATGCTCTTTTAAGAACTTATCTTTATCTATTCTTTGGAATAATACACTAGGAGTCCCTACTTCATATTTATTATCTTTTAGATAACTATTATCTTCTCTAGTATTATTAATCTGTCTTAAAATCTCTTTAGATGTAGAAGGTATTGCAAAAGATAAATTAATAGAACATACTCTAATAGATTCAAGTAAATTATATAAAACTGTCTCTAATCTATCTTTACTAGCATCATCTTTAGCAAGAATCCAAGGAGTAGTTTCATCAATATACTTATTACTAGCTCTCAATACTTCAAATATTTTATTTAAAGCATTAGATATCTGAAGATTATCTATATCTTTACTAATCTCTTCATCTAAACTATTTATTTTATCTATAAGAGAAGTATCTAAATCTTCATAGCATTCTTTATTAGTAACAACTCCATCAAAATACTTATTAGCCATACTAATAGTACGTTGTACTAAATTACCTAAAGTATTAGCAAGATCAGCATTAGTTCTATCAATTAAAGCTTCAACAGAAAAGTTACCATCACTACCAAAAGGAACTTCTCTTAAAACAAAATATCTAACTGCATCAACACCAAAGTATTTAATATATTCTCTAGGATCTCTATAATTACCTAAAGATTTAGAAATCTTCGCTCCTTCTATGACAAGCCAACCATGTCCATAAACTTTCTTAGGAAGTGGTAAATCTAAAGCCATTAAAATAATAGGCCACACTATAGTATGAAATCTAATTATCTCTTTACCTACTAAATGTAAATCAGCTGGCCAATATTTTTTTAACTTACTATCATCATCACTCATATATCCAAGCGATGTAATATAGTTAGTCAAAGCATCTAACCACACATAAACAACATGTTTATCATCAAAAGGAACAGGAATACCCCATTTAAAACTAGTACGAGAAACACATAAATCTTCAAGACCTGGTTTAATAAAATTATTAATCATCTCATTCTTACGAGACTCTGGTTCTATAAAATCAGGATGTTCCTCTAAAAATTTAACTAATCTATCTTGATATTTAGAAAGTTTTAAAAAGTAAGCTTCTTCCTCTACTTCTTTAACCTCTCTACCACAATCAGGACATTTTCCATCTACAAGCTGTGTCTTAGTCCAAAAAGATTCACAAGGAATACAATAAAGTCCCTTATAACTTCCTTTATAAATATCTCCCTGTTCATAAAGTTTAGTAAATATTTTTTGAACAGTTTTAACATGATTTTCATCAGTAGTTCTAATAAAGTAATCATATGAAATATCCAATGCCTTCCATAAGTCCTTAGCATTTTCTACTACTTCATCAACATATTCTTTAGGCCTAACCCCCGCTTCTTTCGCTTTTGTTTCTATTTTTAAACCATGTTCATCAGTACCAGTTTGAAAATAAACATCATAACCTTGATTTCTTTTATACCTTGCAATAGCATCAGCTACTATTGTTGTATAACAATGTCCTATGTGAAAATTAGCACTAGGATAATAAATTGGTGTTGTAATATAATATTTATCCATTAATATCTCCTCCTTCAAAATAAAAAGATTTATCATATCAAAAGGACGAGTTAACCCCGTGGTACCACCTTTCTTTACAATAAATCTTGTACACTTATTCTAATTAACGCTTAGCACGTTCATACTTACATATCAATATGAAAGTTCAGAAGCCATATCTTATAAAATCATTCGTTTCTTTTCCACCATCCAAGAACTCTCTATAACTAGAATTTATAAGACTCTTCATCACAACTTTTAATAACGCTATTCTAACACAAGAGAAATTAATCTTCAAGATATTTTGATAAGAAATTAGCAATATTTTGATAAGAAATTAGCAATTATTTGTATTATATGTTCATCTTCTTCAGTAAAACTCTTACCATCTTCATTAAGCATTAAAGCAAGGCCTATAATCTCACCATCTGATAGTATAGGGCTAATAATATACTTATACTCTTCACCTGAATTTTTACTATCTACTATCTCTTCTATCTGACAAGTTCCTTTAACTAGACTCTCTGTTTCAAATAAACACTCTTCTAATTTAGTAGAAATATTACATCCACAAAACTCTTTTTTATACTTACCAGTACCTGCTACAAACTTATCTCTATCTGTAACAAAGATATTCTTACTAATAGTCATATAAATAGTATCAAGTAAAGACTGTGCAATATCAGATAAAACATCACTAGTAGAAAACTTCTTTAAGCTTATAGTCTCTTTATCTACAAAAAATTCTAAACTCTCACCATCTCTAATTCTAAGAGATTTTCTAATATCTTTAGGAATTACAATTCTTCCCAAGTCATCAACTCTTCTAACTACACCTGTTGTCTTCATAAGCTCTCCTTCCTTTTCAGTAGTATTATTCCAATATCAGCCCATTTTATACCATCAAAATTATGCTATCTATTGATATTATATACGTAAGAAGGACTTTTTTTCTCTGGTAATTATTTCCAGTTAACAAAAGATACAAAAAAAATACTCATTTAATCAAATAAATGAGAATTTTCTTTAGTAAAAACAAACCTTTCTATCTGTTCTTTTAAGCTATTAAGAAGTATCGTATCTTTAACTAATATTTTCATATCAACAGTCTCTAATATATGCTTAACATAGGTTGTTTGTAAAAACTTAGTAGCATCTTTTTTAAAGTTAGGATTACTATCTTTAACTATCAAATCTAAATTACTTACAAGCTTCTCTTTAACAAGACTAGTAAGTACTTGCTTCTCTTCTTTTTTAGCATCTTTATTAAATTTAACTAATTCTTTCTTCAAGTTCTTAACCAACTCCAATGGCTTATCATCATCCATCTTAGAATAATTATCTTTAATTATATCTATCCGTCTTTTAAAAATATTTCTAAACTCTTTCTTTAATTCTTCTTTATAACTAATTAAAACTTCATTAAACTTATCACTATTTAAAATTAAATTATTATGTTTAGCAATATTAAGAACCCTTTGTTTAACTGTATCCATCGCTTCAAGTGGTACTTCAATAACTCCATTAATAATATCATCTTCTATTAAAGAATTAGTATTATTAGTAGCAAGTTCAACCCCTGCTGTCATTAAAATCTCTTTATGTTGCTTCAAAATATCCTCTTTAACCACAATATTCATAGCCTCCAATTCTACTAATAAGTATAAGAAGATAAAAGGGTTTAGTCAAGAGGACAAAAGAAAAAGAGCCTAAGCTCCACTCTTAGAATATTATTATTTATTATTACTTTGCATTTCTAATCTCTTAACTCTTTCTTTAGTTTTCTCATAACTACCATCTTGATATCTTTCAAAAAAACATCTATACATTCTTTTAGTGTATTCATCTTTTGACATATAATCTCTTTCCATAAATTCTTCTAATAATCTATCAATAGTTTCTTCTCTATGTTCATTAAGATAATCAGGAGCAAAATAAATCCAATTTGAATTGTCAAGCTTTTGAGAAACTCTGCCTTCACCATAGTTGAAGCTATAATATAATCCACCACTAACAACTATCTCAGATGTAGATAATAAAGTCTGAACCTCTTGAACCTTTAATCCATCTATATTTTCAAAAGGAATAATTATAATACTGTTATTAGTTTTAGAAATTGAAAACTTATAGTCATCATATGAATGATATTTTAACCTATCATTTATCTTCCAAGCAAAAAACTTATAGGCTGGAACATCAAAAGTATTTTCTCTCACAAAACCTCTCTCCCTTCATTTGCCACATATAATACACTATTTTATTAATTCTGTAAAGAAAATTTATCTCACCATACTAGATAACAAAGCAACTAAATAATAGATAGGATGTTTCTCTAACTTAACAATATCTAAGATAATAGTTAAATCACTCTCTCTACTCTTAAATCTAAACATAGGACTAATAGTATAGGCATTCATAAACAAATCTTCTGTATTTAACTTACTAGTAGATTCTTTATCAAAGTAAAGTTCAATAGTATTTTTAGTCTCACTAACTTTAGTAACACCCACTTGTTTAACAAGTTTCTCAAAAAAAATACATATAAAAAGATAATAACAAATTATATTATTTTTTTCTTAAATTTCTTTTTTTTAATGTTTTTTCATTTTTTGGATTTTTTTTGGAATAACTTCCATTACAATCTATCATAAATTGCACATCATATGACATTTTCTTTAATCTTGATAATTTTAAATCTTCCAATACCTTTTGTTCAGATTCGCTAAAGTTTGAATATTTTACCCATACCCAAAACTTAACACCGGCATCATCTTCAGGCAATTTAAATTTTAATTTTTCATTTGCAATATTTCTATTTTTTGCGATTATTTCATCAGCTTCTTTTTCTGAAACAATATGAGCCCTAGAAATAGGTATTTTTCTACTACTAGAAAAACGTGCTAAATCTTTCAACATTGAAAAGTACTTAGGCAATAATTCAATATCTTTAGTAATTATAGTTTTAAAATTTGAACTAGAAAAACAAAATAAAATTTTTCCATTATAATATTCAACTGAACAAATTGCATTTATCATACTATTATAATAAATTGCAAAAAAGTTTTTTTCATCTAAATAAGCTGCAGAAAAACCTAATTCTTTTACCTTCATTTTAGCTTCCTCATAATCATGACTTTCCCTCACAAAACATCTCTCCCTTCATTTTCCACATATTATACACTTTTTTCTTTCATTTGTAAAGGAAAACTTACTCTACCATACTAGACAACAAAGCAACTAAATAATAGATAGGATGCTTCTCTAATTTAACAATATCTAAAATAATAGTTAAATCACTTTCTCTACTCTTAAATCTAAACATAGGTGTAATAGTATAAGCATTCATAAATAAATCTTCTGTATTTAACTTACTAGTAGCATCTCTATTAAAGTAAATTTCAATAGTGTTTTTAGTCTCACTAACTTTAGTAACACCCACTTGCTTAACAAGTTTTTCAAACCACTCCTCATACATATAGATAATAATATCTTCATTAAGTTTACCAAATCTATCCTCTAAATCACTTCTAACTTCTTCAAGTTTCTCTTTACTATCTATTTCATTAATCATTCTATGAATCATAATCTTCAAATCATCATCAGTTACATAATCATCACTAATATGAGTAGATACATTAAGTAATGTTTTATTAGTCTCTTCTTCTTGATCTTCTTCTACAACATTACCTTTAAGACGTTCTACTTCTTCATTAAGCATCTTTAAATAAAGGTCAATACCAACACTATCAATAAAACCAGCTTGCTTACTACCTAAAATATCTCCTGCTCCTCTAATAGATAAATCACGAGTTGCAATAGAAAAGCCACTACCTAACTCTGTAAACTCTTTAATAACTTTTAAACGTTTTTCAGCAGTTTCTGTTAATACTTTATGTTCTTGATACATTAAGTAACAGTAAGCAATTTTATTACTACGACCAACTCTACCTCTAATCTGATATAACTGTGCAAGACCAAATCTATCAGCATCTAAAATAATTAATGTATTAACATTAGGAATATCAATACCTGTCTCTATTATCGTTGTACATACTAAAACATCTGCCTCATGGTCAATAAATGACTGCATAACATCTTCAATCTTAGTCTTATCCATCCTACCATGGGCATAAATAACTCTAGCACTTGGGACAAGATTTTCTATCTCCATTACTTCTTGCTCAATATTTTCTACATTATTAAATAACAAAAATACTTGCCCATCCCTAGACATCTCTTTCATTATCGCTTCTCTAACAAGTTGTTTATTATAAGCGATAACATAAGTCTGTATTGGATATCTATCTCTTGGAGGAGTCTCTATTAAAGACAAACTTCTAATACCTGCAATAGACATTTGTAAAGTTCTAGGAATAGGTGTTGCCGTTAAAGTTAAAACATCTACAGTACTCTTATACTGTTTTAGCTTCTCTTTATGTTTAACTCCAAACCTCTGCTCTTCATCAATAATTAATAATCCTAAATCTTTAGGTTTAATATCATCACTAAGAATTCTATGCGTACCAATAACAAAATCAATTGTTCCTTCTCTTAACTCTTCTAATATTCTATTACGTTCTCTTGTACTAGTAAATCTATTTAATAGCCCAATATTAACAGGAAAATCTTTAAATCTCTCAAGAGCATTCTTATAATGTTGACTAGATAGAATTGTTGTAGGACATAAAAGTAATACTTGCTTATTATCCATAATCGCTTTAAAGGCCGCTCTAAAAGCTACTTCTGTCTTACCAAAACCAACATCACCTACTAATAATCTATCCATAGGAGAAACTTTCTCCATATCTTCTTTTATCTGTTTAGTAGCAAGTAACTGGTCATTCGTTGCAACATAAGGGAAAGCATCTTCAAACTCTTTTTGTAACTCATTATCAGGAGAAAAAGCAAAACCTTTTTGTCTTTCACGTTCCGCTTGCACCCTTAACAAGTCATTAGCCATATCTTGAACTTTACTCTTAACTCTAGCTTTAACCTTTTCCCACTCTTTACCACCAAGTTTATAAATAGTAGGTCTAACTCCTTCTTTACCAGTATATTTATAAAGCATATCTATCTTTTCAACCGGAATATAAAGCTTATCATTACCTTGATATAAAACTTCTACATAATCTTTTAAAACGCCTTGTTGACTTAAAGTCTTTAACCCATTATAAATACCAATACCATGAACTTGATGAACAACATAGTCCCCTATCTCTAATTTATTTAAGTCAGTTATCTTGGTATTATATTTAAATTTAGTCTTATATTTCTTAACCTTTTCATTATTTCTAAATAATTCCCTACCAGTTAAAAAAATATAATTCTTATACTGAAAACCACTATCCAAACTAAAATTAACTAAATTAAGTTTATTAGGATAAATTTCATCCATCGTAGTATCCATAATAGGTAAAGATATCTTACTTCTAAAACTATGTAACTGATAATCTTTTAAACAAACAATAACTGTATAATTAGCATATAATTTTTCTCTAATATACTTAGTAATACCTTCTATATCATCATTAAATAAAGGCAGTTCTTTACTCTTAAAATCTATTATCTTTAAAGACTTATCTAAATTATCAACAGTTAAGTAATGTAAGGCATTATTTTCATAGATATCATCAAATGATGCCATATAACTACCTTTAAAGTCAGTATCTTTCTCTTCTCTATACTCTAACACATCAGTACATATCTGTTTATAATTAATTAATATTGCACTTTTATCTTTATAAATAATTACATGATTATCTAGATAACCACCAATATTAGTTACATTGCCATATTCACTTAAATACTTAGTATTCCTTTTTTCTTCTGGAATAAAAGTATCATTAGAAAATATTTCTGTATAAGGATATATTTCAATACTTTTTATTTCATTTAAAGACTTTTGACTTTTACCATCAAAATATCTAATAGAATCTATTGTATCGCCAAAAAACTCTAATCTAACAGGATTAGATTCCCCTAATGGAAAAATATCTATAACAAAACCTCTAACCCCAATTTCCCCAGTCTTTGTAACTAAAGTAGTTCTCTCATAACCTATATTAGTAAGTCTTTCTACTAACTCTTTAGGACTAATCTCATCATTTACCTTTAAAGATAAAACACTCTTTAAATATTCTTTTTTTGTAGGTAAATATCTCAAATAACCCATTAAATTAGTAATAACAATAGCAGGACTATCCTTACTAATCGCTTCCATTGTCTCAAGTCTTGTAACCATTAAATCAGGACTAATCGCCATCGCTTCACTAGTTAAAAAATCATCCATTGGAAACAAATATACATTGTCTGTATAATTACTAATACTTCTATATAAACTATTAGACTCTACTAGATTAGAAGTAACTATCAAAGTGTTTTTCTTGTTATCATAAAGCTTATTTACATAAACGGCAAAAAGCTCTTCAGTCATCCCTGTAAGAGCGATATCTTTATCATAAATTTTCTCAAAGAAGTTATCAAATATTTTCATAATTACCCCTTTCTATTATATTTACTCATCAAAGAGGTAAAGTCCATTACAAAATAATCATCTAAAACATTAACTAAGGTATCAAACATTGTATCTATCTCATTAAGTTCCTTCTTACTAAATTTAGATAAGACATAATTAATAACATCATCTTTATCATTAGAAATACCTATTCTAAGTCTTTTAAAACCATCAGTTCCAAGATGGGAAATAATACTCTTTAACCCATTATGTCCTCCACTACTACCATTTCTTCTTAATCTAAACTTACCTAAATCTAAATCAAGGTCATCACTAATTACTAAGACATCTTGAACATCTAATTTATAAAAGTCTAGAAAAGCTCTAACTGCAATACCAGAATTATTCATATAAGTAGTAGGTTTAATAAAGATAACTTTCTCATTATTAATAGTAGTCTCTACATACATAGCATTAAACTTTTCTTTAAATTTTAAAGGAATATTTTTATACTCTAAATACCTATCTACTAACATAAATCCCATATTATGTCTTGTATTTTCATATTCTTTTCCAACATTACCTAGTCCAACAATTAATTTCATAATTAAAACCACCTCTAAAATTATTTCCCGGGAAATAATTTATTTATTATTATCAAGATATTCTTTATAGACAATTGACTTAGGAATACCTCTTTCTTTTGCTACTAACTTAATAGCATCATTCTTAGTATTACCATCTTTTATATAATAATTAACATGTTCTACAATACTCATGCTATTAAAGTCAAATTCTAACTTAGCACCTTCTACCACAATAACAAATTCTCCCTTAATAGGAAAGTCCCTTGCCAATACTTCACTTATTTTACCTCTAATTGCTTGTTCATACTTTTTAGATATTTCTCTAACTACACAAATATTTCTATCACCAAAGACATCTTTAATATTATTTAAAGTATCTATTAATCTGTGAGGAGCCTCATAAAATATTAATGTATAAGGATGATTTCTTAAAGTCTCTAATTCTTTTATCTGTTTATTTTTCTTTGCATTAAGAAAGCCATAAAAAGTAAAAGGTTGAGGTGCTAGAGCAGAAATAGTTAAAGCAGGAACAAAGGCTGTCGCCCCTGGTAAACTCACAATATTATAATCATGTGATGAGACAAAGTCAACAATTCTATATCCAGGGTCACTAATTAAAGGAGTACCCTGGTCAGTAACTAACCCTACATTTAAACCTGACTCTAAAAAGCCAAGAACCTTATCTTTCATTTTATCTTCATTAAATTCATGACAACTAACTAACTTATTTTTAATATTATATTTACTAAGCAACTTAGAAGTCTCCCTAGTATCTTCACAAAGTATAACATCAACAAGTTCTAAAGTCTTTAATCCTCTAATAGTAATATCATCTAAATTACCTATTGGAGTTGGTATCAAATATAAACTTGGTTTATCCATTAGTATCACTTTTTCCTTTCACAATTATTATATCCTATATAAATTCTAATAACTCTTTAAATTCTGTATATCCAGCTTCTGAATTAAGATGTCCTCCATCATCAATAATAATTTGTTTAGTAGCAATTAAATCTGCAAACTCTTTTTCTACTTCATATTTAACATATGGGTCATTTTCAGTATAAAAACAAATTATATCATCACAATATTTTTTAATATCTTCTAAATTATCTAAATACATAGTTTTATTTACAGTATCATAATCTTCATCAATTCCAAGATAATTATTAAAACCACAAATAAATACTAATCTTTTTACTTTAACTTTATTTTCTATTAAAAACTTACAAATAAATACTGGAGCAATAGAATGAGCAAAAATAGTTGTATTTTCATTTAATATTCCTGCATCTAAATAACATTTAAGTAATCTAGACCAATTTGCATAATTTTGATAACCTACACCAGTAGGAAAATCTGGAGTATATACTTCTAAGTTTCTCTTTTCTATTTCTCCTCTCAAATATGGAATAAAATTAACAAAAGGGCTTCCAAAACTCCCATGAATTATTAAATAGTTATTTTTCATTTTCTAGTTCCTCCTTTAATATTTCAGCATATTTATCTGAACCTTCCCAAACTATAACTGAATATAAACTATTTATATCTTTTAATTCATTAATAATATAAATTGCTATATTCTCAACTGTAGCCCTAGTCTTTATTACATCATCTATATATGTTTTATCCAAACTACTTATAACTGAATCAATCATTGGATTAATTTCATGAAAGTCTAAATTTCCTACCATATTATTAATTAATTTATCTACAAAATTAATTTCAATTCTAAATGTGTGTCCATGAATATGTTTTCCATGAGCAGAATTAATATTTCTAATTATGCAAAGTCTTGCCATTTTTATTTACCTCTTTCTCTTAATACTTGGATAGCTTTATCTCTATGTAGTTCTCTTACTATTTCAATTTTATTTTTAGAATATTGTGCCAATTCATCTATATTAGTAATTATTTCTGAACAATAGTTATCATTGCTATCTTGCAAAGTAGCAGCATAAACAACTTTTGAAAATTCCTCATACAGTATTGCTCCCATACACATCATACAAGGTTCACAAGATACATACATTGTTGCTCCTTTTAAATCACCATAAAGATTTTTATTTTTGGAAGCACTTTCTATCGCCTCTAATTCCGCATGAGAATACATACTAGTTTCCATTAAAGTTTTATCATCACTTCTACCAATTATTTCATTATCTTTAACAACAATTGCCCCATAAGGATATTTAGCATTTTTACTTATCTCTATAGCTATATCAATATATTGCTCATCTGTCATAAATGTTCCTTCTCTAAAATAATAGGTTTTAACAACTTTAATCCATGTTCCTTTCCACTTTTTCTTGCTTCTACTAACACTAATTTACCTCTTGATTCTAAATCATGATAAATAAACTGAATCTCTTTAATCGCTAAGTTATTTTTAATTAATACATCTCTTATTTCAAATAATCTATCCGCTCTTTGTATTAAAAATAAACTTCCTCCATCTTTTAAATAAATTTTTGATAGTATAGCAACATCAGTAATACTCATATTTCCTTCATGTCTAGCCATCTTTAAATAATCTTTATTACTAACAGTAGATTCATTGTCTATAAGAAAATATGGTGGATTAGAAACTATAATATCAATAGAATTAATAGGAAAATATTTATCTAAATTATTGATATCATCATTAATAACTTTTATTTTATCTTCTAAATGATTGTCTTTTATCGTCATATCTGAAAGTTTAGAAGCTTTATCATCTTTTTCTATTCCTACCATCTTTATATTAGTTCTAGTAGAAAGCAGTAAAGGTATAGCCATAAGTCCACTACCAAATTCTACTAATAATTTATCCCTACTTTTTATCTTTATGAAGTTAGCAAGAGCAAGGTTATCAGTAGTAATCTTAAAGTAGTCATCATCATAATAGAATATTAAGTTCTTACCATTATGCAAAAACTCCATTTTTTTACTCATTAACACTAAATTCTAAAACTCCCTTATCTTTAAACTCTGCTTTATATGTTCTTTTAAATACATCTACTTCTATAACTTTACCTAAACCTTCTTTTGTTTCTACTAAACTACCAATACTAGGTAATCCTTTCTTTAACTCTGTATAAACTTCGTCTTCATAGTTCAAACAACATAAAAGTCTACCACAACTTCCATTTATCTTTGTAGGATTTAAAGCTAGAAACTGATTCTTAGCCATATTAATAGAAACACTAACAAAGTCTGTTAAAAAGGTACTACAACATAAAAACAGCCCACAAGGACCAAGTCCCCCTACTTTCTTCGCTCTATCTCTAACCCCAATTTGTCTAAGTTCAATTCTTGTTTTATAACGTTGTGCTAACACTTTAGCAAGTTCTCTAAAATCTATCCTAGCATCAGCCGTATAAGAAAGAAATAATTGTTTTCTATCAAATGTATAAAATGATGAGATAAAATGCATATCCAAATTAAGTTCTAAAGACTTCTCTTGAGCAAAAGTTAAAGCCTCTATACTATCTCTTTTATTTTTATTATGTTGTTCTCTATCTCGTTTAGTAGCAACTCTAACAAAAGAAGTAGTAACTTCTTTATCTATTTCATCTTCTATACTCACTATAGATGCTATCTTTAACATATCATCATTTTTAACAATAATCTCCCAACCAATTTTAAAAAATACATTTTCAGGATATTTAACATAATCATAATCGTTAAACACTTCATCTATATAAGATATTTTTAATAACTTCATCCTACACCTCCATCAAAGAAAGCAATAAATCATCAATCCATAACTTCATATTAACATTATATTTTAATTTTTTAAAGCTTTTATCTAATATAGAGACAATATTAATTATCTCTTCTAGTTTAGTAGTGCCATCTTTTTTATTTAACAATACTTCATAATACTTAAGTACTTCTCTAATAAAATTAGTTGCCATACTCTTATCTTTAAACAAATTATTGTTATAATAATTAAACTTAAGTAATAAATCATCACTCTTTCTATTATTTATATCTTCAACAAAAGAAAGAACATCATCACTAAAACTAATATCACTACTATCTTCATATTGAAGCCTTATAATCTGACATCTAGATTTAATAGTATCTAAAATATTATATTGATTACTAGTAACAAAGATAGCCACTACATCATCACTTGGCTCTTCAAGAAACTTTAAAATTGTATTAGAAGCACTAACATTCATCTTTTCACATTCAAATACAACATATACTTTTCTTGTATTATAAAGAGATTTACTAGAAAACTCATCTCTAATAAATAGTAATTGTTCTTTTTTTATCTGATTATTAATAGGATTAACTTCTATATAATCAGGAAACTCTTTATTTTCAATTAAATGAAATAATTTATCTTTAGATATAGTAACATCATGATTTTTATAAGAGTCTTCATATATTTTCTCTACTAAGAAAAGAATATATTTCTTAACAACCTCTAAACTATTATTATTAGTTTCTATTAGATATGCATGTGACAAAAAGCCCTTATCAAGAGCTTTATTTATCTCATTATAAAATTTAGGCTGTAAAGACTTTACTTCTAAATCCATTACTATATCCACCTCTTAAAACATTAATACTTTTAATAAAACCAAAACAAAGAGCATTGGAAATCCAAGTAAACTAACAGACCCTACTGTAATAACATTAATAGGAATAACCAAGTTAAATCTCGTTGCAATTAAATTATATCCATAAAGTATAAAAGTACTAATTATTATTTTTTGTAAAACATGCCATACTTTCTTCATAACTTGCTTCATAGTCTTCACCTAATAAAGCATATGACAAAGTATTTATAATTATGAAAGTTCTTTTCTATCTTCTAAAGCTCTTTCCAAAGTAAGAGTATCTATATATTCCATATCAGCACCTATTGGTACGCCACTAGCAAGTCTTGTAACAACAATATTCATACCTTCTAGTATTTTTTTTATATATAAAGAAGTTATCTCTCCTTCTACACTAGGTTTTAAAGCAAGTATTACTTCTTTAATATTTTCATTCTTAACTCTATCTAATAATTTATCAAGTCCTATATCTTCAGGATTAACATCATCAAGTGGTGATATAAGACCATTAATAACATGATAGAGTCCTTTATAAGTACCTAACTTTTCAAACAAGAACACTATCTTAGAATCTTCTACTACTAAAATAGTCTCTTTTTCTCTTAAATCAGAACTGCATATCATACATTCATCTTTATCAGTAAGAGTATTACATATCTTACATGGATGAATATTATTTTTAACATCCTCTAAATTTTCTTGTAATAATCTAAATTTATCTTCATCAAAACCAAGAACAGAAAAAGCCATACGTTCTGCCGTCTTTTCCCCTATTCCCGGAAAGTTCTCAAAACTCTCTATTAAATTCTTTAAACTATCAGGATACATTAAAATAACCCAGGTATAGAACTAAAACGTCCCATCTTCTCTTCTGTTACTTTATCTACTTGTTTCATTGCATCATTTACTGCAATAGCTATCATATCTTGAAGCATTTCTAAATCATCACTAGAAAAATCAGAGTCATTTTCAATTTTAACATCTATTATTTCTTTCTTACCATTAATTTTAACTGTTACTAAACCATTAGTACTAGAAAACTCCATCTTATCGATTTCGTCTTTAGCTTTCATCATATCACTTTGTAATTTTTGAGCTTGTTTCATCATCGCTTGTATATTCATAATATTCCTTCTTTCTATTCAACTTCTACTAAATCTCCAAACATCTCAATAGTTTTACTTATCAAGTCGTTAGATTCACTATTTATTTTATCATCTTCTTCTAAAGTATTCAATACAGGTTCTTCTTGATATTCAAAGTGTTTTCCCTGTTTATGTAGATTAATATATTCTAATTTTAACTCATTCCACTTTGCCGTTGTAATAAAGGCTATTTTTTTAACAGAACCCGTCTTCTCATTATAAAAGTCATTTAATTTATCAAAATGATTACTTAACTTATCTACCATACCTTCATAATCATAACTAATAATAATATTTTTAGGACTAGAGGCTCTAACCTTACCATCTAAAAGTTCACAAGCAAGATAACCATTATTAGGGTCAAATGTATAGTCATTAAGTTTTTCAAGATTAGCAGTCTCTTTATTAAGTTCATCTTTAACTGCTTCTATCATTGTATTCTTACTTCTAATTAACATTAACTCTTTATACTTCTCCGTTTGCTCATTATTTTTTTGAACAACTTCTGTTGATAAAGTTTTTCCTTTATTTTCTTTTTCCACAGGCTCTGTGGATATAGTTTTTTCTTCTTTTACAGGTTTTACATAAGAAGATTCACTAGTATTATTAGTAGTTACTTGATTATTAACTTCAGTTTTAGAATCAAAACTTTTATGTTCATTAATATAATGTAATAAGAAAATCTCCACTGACAACCTAACATCATCCGCTTTTTTCAACTCCACAAGATGTTCATTTAATAAATTAAGAAAATTAACAAGTTCTTCTTCATCAAAAGTAAGTGCAGAATCGTTTAAATAATGGCCAAATAATTCATCTTTTATAAGAATCATTAACTGTTTAATTACTTGTATTAAATTTTTCCCATCTTGATAATATCTTTCAATTGTCGAAAGAACATCACTTATTTCATAAGAAAATATTAAATTCTCTAGTTTTTTTAATTCTTCCTCATTAACTTCCCCATTTATCTCATAAAAATCATTTAAAGTAATATCATCAGTACAAAAAGCTCTTAGTTTATCAAGAAGTCCAATCGCATCACGAAGTCCCCCATCAGAAGCTTGAGCAATCTTATCAAGAACATTATCTTCAATTTTTATATTTTCAGCTTTAACTATCTCTGATAATCTTTTCTTTATATCATCATTACTAATCTTCTTAAAAGAATACCATTGACATCTAGATATTATTGTTGCAGGTATTTTCTCTGGATCTGTAGTGGCTAATATAAAAATAACATGTTCTGGAGGCTCTTCAATAGTTTTAAGTAAAGCATTAAAAGCACCAATTGATAACATATGAACCTCATCTATAATATATACTTTATATTTTAATTCACTAGGCAAAATATTAACTTTACTACGAAGTTCTCTTATTTCATCAACGCCATTATTAGAGGCAGCATCTATTTCAATAATATCCATACACTCTTTAGAAAAAGAATATAAGCAACTTTTACATTTTCCACAGGCAACACCATCAACTGGTTCTAAACAGTTAACAGATCTTGCGAATATCTTGGCAATTGTTGTCTTACCAGTACCTCTAGGACCAGAAAACAAATAAGCATGATTTATATGATTATATTTAATTGCATTTTTTAAAGTATTAACTACTACATTCTGTCCAACTACATCATCAAAAACAGTAGGTCTATATTTACGATATAAAGCTTGATACATAATGTTTTCACCTCACTAAACACAATTAGTATAACAAACAAAAGAAGAAAATAACATATAAAACATTTGTTCATTTACGCTTTTTCTTAAAAAAATCACTTAGCATTCTTACATCTTTACTTTTAAACTTTGAAATATCTAATTTTACTTTTTCCACAGGTTTATTTGCATCTTCTGAATTAAAAATATTATTAACGATTTCTCGTATATTATCATTACTATTATCTAATAGATATACAACTTTACTAATTCTAGACTGTTTAATAGCACTAGCACACATAGGACAGGGTTCTAATGTTACGTACATCACCGCATTAGTTAACCTCCAGTTATTATTTTTTCCACAGGCACTTTTAATAGCAATTAATTCAGCATGTTCAAGAGGACATTGGCACTCTTCCTTTCTATTATGAGCAGAAGAAATAACTTTACCATTTTGAACAATAACAGCACCAACCGGAACTTCATCGTTATCATAAGCTTTCTTTGCTTCTTCTATAGCCAACAACATATATTGATAATCATTCATATAACAATCTCCTTTTTATAGTATAAAAAAAGTGCACATAAATTAAATTTGTTAAGGCTGCTATGTTTCCATCCTGACCTGATTCCAAACTAATTTATTGCACGACTAAAGTATACAGGAAAATAATAATTATTTCAAGCAGAAAAAAATACAAATAGATATCAAATTATTTCCCAGAAAATAATTTTTCTACTTCTCTATATAGTTTTATCTGCTTCTTTATATGTCCGCATGAAAACATTGGTATATATAGTTTAAAGAAACCATAAATTTAATACTTATTTCTCTATAAATTATTTCCCGGGAAATAATTTTACTACTTCTCCATATAGCTTTATCCACTTTTTAATATGTTCCACGTGAAACATTAGTATATAAAGTTTAAAGAAAGTATAAATTTAATACTTACTTCTATCTAAATTATTTCCCGGGAAATAATTTTACTACTTCTCTATATATTTTTATCTACTTCTTTACATGTTCCACGTGAAACATTGGTATATATAGTTTAAAGAAAGTATAAATTTAATACTTATTTCTCTATAAATTATTTCCCGGGAAATAATTTTACTACTTCTCTATAAAGCTTTATCCACTTTTTTATATGTTTCACGTGAAACATTAGTATATAAGTTTTAAATAAAGTATAAATTTAATACTTATTTCTCTATAAATTATTTCCCGGGAAATAATTTTACTACTTTTCTATATAGTTTTATTAGCTTCTTTATATGTTCCACGTGAAACATTGGTATATATAGTTTAAAGAAAGTATAAATTTAATACTTATTTCTCTATAAATTATTTC
>CALVIS010000012.1 GCA_944331805.1 uncultured Bacilli bacterium | reverse complement strand
TTACTACATCCTTTCTTATTATGTAGTAATAATTATATCAGATTTTTCTTTGCGAAGAAATTTACTCTTTTTTGCTGGTATTAAAGTTGTTTTCTCTTCTTAGTTTAGTTATAATAAGCCTATAATTTACTTATGGGAGCTTATTATGAAAAAAATATTATTTACTGATTTAGTTGATACTTTAATTAATAGTGATAATGCTATGGCTAAAGAAATAGACACTGTAGCTAGATATTTAAATGAATTTTTAAGTGCTGGTAATTATGTTGCAGTTGTTACTTCACCAAATGGACATGGTAGTATTGGTTATATATTTAATGATATGTTAATACCTTTACATGAATCTATTGAGAAATATTTTAGGGATAGACTTGTATATTATTTACAAAGTAATGGTATGCTTTATGATGATAATGTTATTAAGAAAAATACTCATGGTAAAACGTATTACTTAGGAAATAATGGAGTTTATGGTATAGGTGTTTCTAAGAAAGAAGAAGCGATAGATGACTTTTTACAAGACAAAAAAGAGCCTTTTAGTATGTATGCAATAGGGGATAGTGATAGAGATATACCAATGCTTTTAAGAGTTCAAGAGTTAGGTGGTTTCTCTTCTTTTATAGGTAATAGTATTGATGAAGAAGTTAGTATTAAAGATATTATTGATGAACAGTTATTTGTAGAGTTTCACTTTCTATTGCAAGATGTAATAAATAAGAAAAAAAGTCTTGAAGATAATAAGAAATTAACAGAAGAAGAAATGGCTATATTTATAAAAATAGAAGAACGTAGAAAAGAGATATACCAACTTTTTAACGAAGGTAAATTAGATATAGATAAAATAAAGAAAGACTATTATAAAATCTATGAACTAAGTAATTATCAAACATTTAGTTGTAAATTATGGCATAATGATTATGATTATTATGAGAATTATCCCTTTAATAAGGATATGATAGATAAAATTCTTTCTATGGGATGTTTTAACTCTTTTGAAGATTATTATGTTAAAGTATTAAAAAGATAGTATAATAGGATAAAGGAGCAAGATACTTATGAAAAACTTATTAAAAAGTCCTTTATTTTATGGAGTAATCTATGTAATATTATATTTTATTGGTTACCTAGTCCTTGCTTACTATAATTATACTTATTTTGGTGTTATTAAACTTATCTCCATTATAATAATTTTAATAACTATAATTTTGGGAATTATAAGTATATATAAAACAAAGAAAGAGGCAAAATTCAAGCTTTTTGCATCATATCTATTTATTGAAATAGTTACTGTTATATTATTATTCTTGATTTTAGGTTATTTTATAGGAGATAGAGATAGTATTGTTACTCTATATAATAAAAAGATGGTGGAATCAAGGAGTAGATTTCTAGCAAGTGATACAGTTTCTTATTATGACTATATTAATCCTTTTGTTAGAGGTAATACTTTAAGAAAGAAAATGCGCTATGATAAAGAGATTAGTAAAGAAAATTATTCAATGACAGAGTTTTTTGATGATGAAGGAGATTTAATTAACTATACATATAGTCAAAATATTGAAGAAGAAATAGAAGTAATGGATGTTAAAAATGGCAGTTATGGTTCTACTACAATAGAAAGCTTTTTATCAAGTATTTTATATGAAAGTAGATTTAATAAAACTGATATTATTAGAGTAAGAGTTATTGATTCTGCTTTAGCAGGTAAAGATATAATTATTGTAGAAAAATCTACTGATAATGGCTTAAGTTTTAAAAACATTTTAGAAAATGATGATAAATATCTAGTTGTAAATAGAGATACTGATGTTTCTTTTGCAAATGAAAAGATAGGTTTTATCTTTGATTTAGGATTATTAGGACGTGATGATAGATATAAAAAGTTCTTAGTTA
Source organism: uncultured Bacilli bacterium (assembly GCA_944331805.1). GTDB lineage: Bacteria > Bacillota_I > Bacilli_A > RF39 > UBA660 > Onthousia. The sequence goes on along the minus strand of CALVIS010000012.1, from coordinate 31,389 downwards.
CTACTGATGGAGGTAAGACATTTAGTGATGTTTCTATTACTATAAATGGTTATGGTAATTTAGATTACTATTATATTAATAATACACCTCGTCTTAAAAAAGATAAGTTAGTTTTAGATGTATCAGTTCCAGTAGAAAATAATTTAAAAGATATAGAGTTAGTTAGTAATGATAAGGGACTTACTTTTAGTAATTAAGATGCTTGTGAAAGGAAGATGACTATATATGAAAGAGACAATTTATAATTATGATTATTTAAATGAAGAAGATATTACTGAAGTTAGTGTTAGAGTTAAAGCTTTGATAATAAATAGTAATAAAGAAATACTTTTAGGAAAAAGTGATATTAGTTATCAATTTCCAGGAGGACACTTAGAGGATAATGAGAGTTTAATAGAGACATTAAAAAGAGAAGTTTTAGAAGAGACAGGAATAGGACTTAGTGATGAAGAGATAGGTAGAACGTTTTATAAAGTTACATATCTTAATAAAGATTATCCAGTAAAAGGTACTAATAGAAAATCAGAGATTTATTATTATGTAGTAAATACTAATAAAGAAGTAGATCTATCTAAAGTAAAGCTTACAGAAAATGAAACTAAAAATAATTATAGAGTAGAGAAAAAACCTTTATTATCATCTGTTGATATAATAAGTAAAAATGACAATGATAAAGTTATTGAAAGAGATATGATAGATGCTATAGAAGAGTATTTATATCAAAAACAAGAGGAGTCGTAATGTTTATTAAAAACTGGTTAAAAAGTCCAATATTTTATGGAATTAGTTATTTAATACTATATATTATTATTGGTTTAATTCTTTATAAATTAGGTTATGTGTATTTACAAGGATTTAGAGTATTTTCAATTCTTTTAGTTGCAACACTTTTAATAGTTGGTCTTATATTTTATATTAAAAATAAAGAGGAAAGTGCACTAGACCAAGTTCTTATGCTCGTAATTGTCATTTTTGGTACTGTTGTGATTTTGTTTGTTGAAGCCCTTTTACCAAGAGAGAAAATTGTAACTGTTGGTAATGAAAAGCAAGTAGAAGTTACTAGTAATACTTTCTTAAAAGAAAATGTTAATTATTATCAATATGTTAATATTTTTGTAAGAGGTAATAAAATAAAAGTAAATGAATTTGAAAAACAAGATAATAATACTGAAACAATAGTAGATGATGATACAACTGATATTTTATATGAGCAAAGATTTAGTGATACAGATATAATTAGATTAAGACTAATAGATTATATATCTTCTAAAGATATAGTTGTTGTAGAAAAGTCTATTGATAATGGAGCAACTTTTAGTAATATATTAGAAAACGAAGAAAAAAAATTAACTATAAATAGAGATGCTAAGGTTACTTTTGTTAATGAAAAGATAGGGTTTATCTTTGATTTAGGACTATTAGGTAAAGAAGATCGATATAAAAAGTTTCTAGTTACAACTGATGGAGGGGAGTCTTTTAGTGATGTTTCCATCACTATAAATGGTTATGGAGATTTAGACTACTATTACATTAATTACTTACCTCGTTTTAAAAAAGATAAATTAGTTTTAACTGTATCAGTTCCAGATGGAAATGATTTAAAAGATATAGAGTTAGTTAGTAATGATAATGGCTTAACATTTAGTAATTAAAGGAAGTGTCAATGATATGATTAATAGAATTATAATGGAATTATATGATGATTATGAAGAGGGTAATGTCGATAGTTTAATAGAGTTTACTAAGAAAACACTACCTAGTGATGGTACTGATAAGTTATTTATTGGTTGTGTCTTAATAATGTTTTCAAGATGTAATGGCTTTAAAGCAAGGTATTCTGCTACAAGAGAAGAATTATTATCTATTGTTAAGGCTGCTAAAGAAAAGTTAGGTGATAGTAATTATTTAGCATTTTATGTAGATAGAATAAACAAAGAAAAGGGAATAAGCAAATATTTAAAAGATATTGTTAATGATGAAAATGTTGATAAGTATGCAGATTTAATTATAGAATATTTAGAACAGTTTAAACCTAAGTTTGTAGAGAATTTAAAGAGATATAACAAAGATAATATTGATAAATATATTGAAAGTATGAAAAGAAGGAGAGATATTAATGGGTAAAGCTAATGTTGGTAAAATTGGAAATATTAATAAAACAGATATATAATTTTTCTAACTTAAGAAAACTTTAAAGCTTATAGAAAAGAGGAAGACTTATGAATTTAGAAGAAATTGACGTTAATCTTTTTAAAATATTCTATTATGTTTGTCAATATGGTACGTTTTCAAAGACTGCAGAAGCTTTGGGGGTTACACAACCAAGTGTTAGTTATAGTATAAAGACATTAGAGACTCAACTTGGAATAAAGTTATTTGAAAGATCTAGTTACTCATTAACTTTAACTTCCGAAGGAGAAATGCTATTACCATATGTAGAGCAGTCTTTGAATAGTTTAAAAACAGGTATGATAAATATAAATGACTTGGTAAATTTAAATATTGGGCAAATATCAATAGGTGTTCCATCTCATATTGGAGTATTTTTACTAACAGATATTATTAGTGATTTTACAAAGAAATATCCAAATATAAAGATTAAAGTTATTAGTAAGCCTACAAAAGAATTATTTAGACTTCTTAACAATAATGAACTAGAAGTGTTAATAGATAGTTCTCCTTTAGATAATAGTTTTAATAATGTAGAAATTTATAAAATTGCTACAGAAAATTGTATTCTTGCTTGCAATAGAAAAATGACAGAACTTAGAGATAAGAAAATTTCTCTTAAAAAAGTTCTTAACTATCCATTAATTGTACCTTTGCGTACTTCAAGTAGTACTAAAGAGTTAATGAGAATTTTTGAGAAGAATAAAATTCCTTTTAATCCTAGTTATGAGATATCGACTAGTGATATGATTGCCGAAATGATAGAGAAAAATTTAGGTGTAGGTTATCTCTTTGAAAAGACAATATCTTTATATGATAATATCTGTAAAATAGATTTAAATATTACTTTACCTACTTTTGATATTTATATAATTTATAAGGATAAAATTCCGTCAGTTACTGCTAAAAAATTTATTTCTTTTGTTAAAAATAGGCCTTAAAATTATATAAAAAAATTTTATACAAGATATAAAAACTATATAATTGATTTATTGCAATTGCTATCATATACTTTAAATGAGGTGATTAAGATGAGAAAATATAATATTGGTTGGGGGTTAACTAATGCTTGCAATATGAACTGTAAGTTTTGCTACAGTAAAGAAACACGAGATAGTTCTAAAAATTTAGGGGTGGACGATTGGATTAAATTTATTGATGAAAATCATCAATTGATTGAATCAATAAACTATGGTACTGGTGAAAATGCTATATGTAATGATTTCTTTACATTCTTAGACCATGTTAGAAGTAACTACCCAGATATCAAACAATCACTTACAACTAATGGATATTTGTATGAAGCAATATCTAAAGATGATGAGAAAATGGATATTTATAAAAGAGCCATTGATGAAGTTGATGTATCATTAGACTTTGCTGATAAAGAGAAACATAATAGTTTTAGAGGGCAACCTTCCGCTTATACTTGGGCTATTAACATGTTGAAACAACTAAAAGAAGATCTTAAACTTTCTACAATAGTTTTTGTAGGATTTGAGGAGACAATGCAAAAAGAAAATATCGATGGATTATTTAAAATTGCCAAAGAAAATAATGCTATTTTAAGACTAAATATTTATAGACCAGTTAGTGAAAGTATGAAAATAAATAGAAAATTTACACTTAGTTATAATACATTAATGGATACTTTAAACTATATTGGAACTAATTATAAAATAATAGGCTTAAGTGATATTCTTTTAGGAAACTTATTAACTAATCAAGAGAATATCGTTGAAAATACAGGGGTTGATAGTATTAGACTTTTACCTGATGGTAATATTTGTCCTTCAACTTATCTTATAAAAGATGAGTATAAAAATAAATATAATATTTTGCAACCAAATGTTTTAGAGAATATTAAGTTTGATACATTTGAGAATGCTCCAATTCCTTCCGCTTGTAATAATTGTTCTTTAAAAGATAGATGTAGGGGAGGAGTTTACGATAGAAGAATTTTATGGCATGGAACTTTAGAAGAAAGAGACCCATATTGTCCTTTAGAAAATAATGATACAATAGAAAAAACAAAATATAAAGTATTAAAGAAAGATCGTATATCTGTTCATGATGGATATTTACCAACGATGTTCTTTAAAAATTAAGGGAGGATTATATTATGAATTTTAAACCAGAAATAGCAATTATAATGCGTAGTGATGAAGTCATTAAAGAATTTAATTTAAAAAGAGTAACCATTAATACATCTTTTGGACCTGTTCATAGATGTTTTGTTGGCAAGATTTATGATGTACCAGTTTTAGTGATTTATGGAAGATTTAATAGTGAAAAAGTACCATCTAGCGAGATAAACTTTGAACAAACTATAGAGGCAGTTAAAAATAGTGGCTGTAAAAAACTAATAGGAACTTTTGTTGTAGGAGGTATTAATCCTAAAATGCCTCAGGGCAGTGTTTATGTATTAGGAGATTTAGTAGGTATGGGAAATTATAATATCCATTGGAATCAAAATGAACCTTTTCATAATGCTGAAATGTATGAACCATTTTGTCCAATCCTAACTAAAAAACTATGCGAAGCAAGTGAAAAGATGCCATTTCCTGTTAAGCAAGATGCTACTTATGTATCATTCTATGGCTATCCTAGAATAGAAACAGAAAAAGAGCTTGAATTTTATAATAGACAGGGCTGGGATATTGTAGGACAAACTTGTGACGGGGAAGCGACATGTGCTAGGTTAAATCAAATATGTTATGCAGCAGTTGCAGTACAGATTGATGATCCAAATAGCAGAAAAGATTATGTTGATAATCTAAAAGTAAATAAAAAGAAAAATCAATATGTAGAGACAATAAAATCTTGTAGAGAAAGAACTACTAAAATAGTTTTACAATTTTTAAAAGATTATAAAGAAGAAAGTTGTCCAGTATGTTCTAAAATGTCAAGAAAAAATAATAATTTTAGAGAATTTCCAGATTATTTTTATGAGTAATAGGAGAAAATATGAAAAAAATTACATTGTCAATAAGTAAATATTCTAAATTAGTTGTTCTTACTGATTTAGAAAGTATAATTTATAAATTTAAAAATAATCCTTCAGCTATTACTAAAACTATTCCTATACGAGAAATATCTATAGAAGATTATTGTGATAGTAATAACTATAAAAATAACGCTATCTTCTTACTTAAAGATTCTAAAAAACAGATGTTTTTTGATAAAGAAAACAATTATGCTTATATGACTACTGAAGAAAGTGACATGCGTTTTCCAGATTTAGTTTATGTATTATTAGCAATGTTTACAAATGATCTTGTTAGGAAGAGTAAATACTTATTACATAGCTCTTCTTTAGAGTATGATGAAGATAAGTCTATCCTTTTAATAGGTGATGGAGGTGCAGGTAAAACATCTCTTGCATACAAATTAATAAAAGATTACGATTATAAACTTATTTCTAATGATCATACTTTGTTAACAGTTAAAGATGGACTTTTTACATCTTTACTTGGAACTAAAGATGTAGAGATGAGATATGGAGTAATAAAAAATAGTTTTAAAGAAATAGAAGATAGCTTACCTAGTTATGATGAGAAAGATTTATGGAAGAAGAAAATTATTGTAAATGATTTTCTAACAGAAGAAAATTTTGCTACTGATAAAGAAAGACATGTAACTGATGTTTTTCAAATTAATCTATTGGGATCAAACGTTGGAGACAATTTTGTTAGTACTAAAAATTATGTAGATCAAATGCTATATTTATATGAACAACTATCAAAACAAATTAAAGGAACTTACAATTTAATAACTGGTTTTGGTTATCCAATGCCTAGTTTTGAGACAGAAGAAAACTTACTAGCTTTATATAATGATATAAAAATAGCTTTAGAAAATACTGAGGTTCATATGGCAAAAGGTTCCCTAGATGAACTTCCTAAAAGGTTGGTGAAGACACTTGAAAAATAAAATAATTTTAACTACTTTAGCACCAAAAACGCATAGAACATCAGAAGAAAATTTAGGTATACTATATTTAAAATCGTCATTAAATGATAAAGGGTATAATGTAACTGTTATAGATGGTTGGTTAAATGAATTATCGGTAGATGAAGTTTATGAAAGAATAATAAAAGAAGAGTATATTTTATATGTTGGTATATCTTCATACATGTCAAATACTGAACCCACTATTAAATTAATTAATATGCTAAAATCACATGATAAAGATATAAAAATAATTTGTGGTGGGTTTGGGCCTACCTTTTATCCAGATGATTATTTAAATGCTAATGCAGATATAGTCGCTCGCGGAGAAGGAGAAGAGACATTAGTAGAACTTGCAGATGCTTTAAGTAAAAATGCATCCATCGAAAATATAGAGAATATTAGTTATAAAAAAGAAGGTAATATTCATCATAACCCTTCTAAAAGATTATTAGATAATTTAGATGAATTACCTTTTCCAAGTAGAGAAATGATATCTGTTCTTAAGAAAAAGAAATCTACTGTTAATATGGTTACTTCAAGAGGGTGTAGTGGTAACTGTGAGTTTTGTTCTGTAATTTCCTTTTTTAGATTAAGTAAAGGAAAAGTATGGCGTACTAGAAGCATTAAAAATATAGTAGATGAAATAGAAGAGTTATATGATAAAGGTATTACTTACATCAAGATGGTTGATGATAGTTTTATTGATGGAACTCGTGATGAAAAATGGGCTAATGACTTTGCTAATGAGATTGAAAAAAGAGATATAAAAGTTAAACTAAGGGGACAAATTAGAGCTGATAAAGTAACAGATAATATTTTATATGATTTAAAAAGAGCTGGTTTTTTCTCTTTTGCCTGTGGTATTGAAAATGGTAGTCCTACAGCTTTAAAAAGAATGAATAAAGCGGCGACTTTAGAAGATAATGAAAGAGCTTTAGAATTATTTAAGAAATATAACTATTTAGTACAGATGGGTTTTATTCTTTTTGATAGAGATACAACTATTAAAGAATTAGAGGATAATTATTCCTTCTTAAATAAATATGATTTTACAGTTACTAAAGGAATATTTAGTGAAATGTATAGTGCTGAGGGTACTAAATTAAATAGTAGATTACGTAGTGATGGAACTTTATTAGAAAGTAATTTTGTAGACAATAATAATAAATATACTATTAACAACGAAGATGTTAGAAAAATATATTCTGCTCTTAAGAGATGGCATAAAGCTCATAGTGAAATATATGATATGGCAGTTGACCCTTTAAATGCTCCTAAAGCCATTAGTGCTAGGGAAATGGATTATTTTTATCAAGAAGTGATGAAATTAAAGAAACAAGATTTATTGTTTTTTAGAGAAGTTTTAGATATTGTTAGAACTGATAAAACAATGCTTGATAGTTATGTAGAAGAAAAGCTTAGGAATGATGAGAATTTCTATAATAATATTAATCAGAAAGTTTTAAAATTATATAAAACTAGTGGGTTAGAATATCATGCAAGTAAAAATCCATTTATTTAAAACCTCAAGTGTGTTATACTTAATATATTAATAGAAAGGGATGATTATGATGGAAAAAATTGATTCTAAAAATTTTATAGGTAAGGAAGTTAATATTGTTATAGATAGAGCTTTAGGAACTAAACATCCTAAACATGGCTTTGTTTATACTGTTAATTATGGTTATGTACCTAATGTAATTAGTGGAGATGGAGAAGAGTTAGATGCTTATTTATTAGGAGTATTTGATCCAGTAGAAAATTATAAAGGTAAGTGCATTGCAGTTATTCATAGAACTAACGATGATGATGATAAAATAATTGTAGTGCCAGAGGGTGTTAATTATACTGATGATCAAATAAAAGCTTTAACAGAGTTCCAAGAGAGATTTTTTGAATCTGTAATTATAAGATAATTAGGTTTAAGGGGGATGTAGTATGATTTATGATGAAGCTTTTGAAGAAAGAAAATTAGAAGAAATATTAGAACAATATAAAGAAGTATTAGAAGATTTAAGATTAGTAATAAGATCACTTCCGAGTAAATATCAACATAATCCTGAGGTTTTAGATGCCTTACTTAGACAGTATGAAAATAAAGAAAGAGTACTAACTGAAGGATTAAAGAAACCATACTTTGCTAGAATAGACTTTAAAGATGATGAGGCAAAAGAAGAAAACATGTGTTATATTGGTAAAGTTGGTGTTACTGATTTTGATCAAAATACTGTAACAGTCGATTGGCGTGCTCCTATTGCATCTTTATATTATGATAGTAATTTAGGTAAGACCTCATATAAAGCACCAGAAGGTATTATAAATGGTACTCTTAGTCTAAAAAGACAATATGATATTGAAAGTGGTAAGTTAATTTCTTTTAATGATGTAGATACTGTCGCTAATGATGAGATTTTAAGACCATATTTAAGTGTTAATGCAGATAATAGATTAAAAAATATAGTTAGTTCTATTCAAAGTGAACAAAATGAAGTTATCAGAAAAGATTTAACTGATAATATAATAGTTCAAGGTGTAGCAGGTTCTGGTAAAACTACAGTAGCCTTACATAGAATCGCTTATCTTGCCTATAACTATCGTAATAAAATTAAATCTAATCAGTATATGATAATAGGGCCTAATAAGTTTTTTATTAAATATATATCTTCTGTTCTACCAGATTTAGATGTAACAGATGTACCACAACTTACTTATGAAGAGTTTACTAAAGAGTATTTAGGAGAAGATTTTTCTCTTGCTAAAGAAAAAATTAGTAAAACAGATTTCAATGTTAATAAATTTAAGATGTCTCTAGACTATAAAACAGTAATTGATGAATATATTGACTATTTAGAAAAAGAGAAAGTATTACCTCTTAAAGATTTTTGTATAAAAGACTTTAATATCTTACCAAAAGAAGAGATTAGAAAAATTTATGATAATATTGATGATAGATATATAACAGATATAGAATCAAAAATAGAAAGAACTATTTTAATGGCTAGTACTTATTTAAAAAATAATCAAGATAAGGTTCTTACCGCTTTAATGGCAGAGTATAATAAATTATTAGATAATGCTAAAGATAATAAAACAAAAACTGCTATAACTCAAACTTATGATAAGATTAAAAAAGAATTAGAAAGTTGTGGGCTTTCTTCTAGTTTAAGAAAATATTTTACTTTTAGAAGTAAGAAAACAACCGCTTTATATAGTGATATGATTAGGTCTATAGAAAAGTATTATGATAATAAAGATGTAAAAGAAATTAAAGAAAATGAGCCAAAAGAAAAAAATACCTTTACTTTTGAAGATTTGCCTGGTTTAGTATATTTACATTATCGTCTTCATGGTAGTGGTGTTTATAAAGATTATAGACAAACTGTAATAGATGAAGCTCAAGACTATGGAACATTTAATTTCTATGCACTAAAACAAGTACTATCATCTAGTAGTTTTAGTATCTTTGGAGATTTAGCACAGTCTATTTATGATTATCGTAGTATTGATAATTGGAACGATGTAATAAGTAAGAGCTTTGATAATGATTGTAACTTAGAATACTTATTAAAGAGTTATAGAACAACAATGGAAATTATGAACTCTGCTAATCTTGTCCTTTCTCATATTGGTCTTAAGACTGCTACTCCTGTTATTAGACATGGAGAAGATGTAAGATACTTAAAGATTAAAGAGAATGACTATAATAGAATATTAGAGAGAGTTAACTTATTAAAAGAAAAAGATTATCAGTCTATCGCTTTAATAAGTAGAAATACTGATGAAGCAAAAGAAATGGCAGATAATTTAGCAAAACTAGGTTTAGATATAAAAAGTATTGGTGAAGATAATGTTGATTATGATAGTGGTATATGTTCTTTATCTAGTGAGTTATCAAAAGGACTAGAATTTGATGCTGTTATTTTAACAGATGTTTCAGAAGATAAATATTCATCAAGAGATAATACTGATATGAAAAATTTATATGTTAGTATGACTAGACCTTTACATGAATTAGAAATATTATATGATGGAGAAATAACTCTTCCTTTAAAGAAAGAAGCAGAGAAAACTTTTATAAAAAGATAGAAAGTAGCCTTTAAACTTTCTATCTTTTTAAATATCTAGATAAATTATCTTATTACCATGTTCTTCTATTAATTTAACTAAGTTATTAAATTTTATAAAAATAGTGTAGTCGTTTCTATTAGGATGAACTCCTATAGTTTTATTAATTAGTTCTTTATCAAAGACAAAGATGACTTCAGAGTTTTCGTCATAAATAAATCCTAATGGAGAGACAGAACCTTTACATACATTTAGATATTTCTTTAATCTTTCGGAACTTGCAAAAGAAAGACGAGTACTATTTAGATTACTAGCAAGACTTTTGATATCTATCTTTTTATCTGGATGACAAGTAACTAAATAATGAACTTTGCCATTAGCATTCCTTAAAAAGATATTTTTAGGAATGAGACCTTCTTTATCAAGATTAATATCTTTAATTTCCTCTATAGTGTAGACTCTCTTGTGTTTAATTATCCTATAGTCTATATTTTTGCCATCTAATAATTCTAATATATCTTTCATAAATACACCTCAATTTACTTAAATATTAACATAAATGAACTAAAAAATAAACTTTTGTTTGACAAATTACGATATTGGTATATAATAATGGCAAGAAAGGGATTGGTGTATATGGGATTAATTGTCAAAAATACTACCTTTGATGATGTAGATGAGACAATCGAAACTGGTAGTGAAGTGATAATTAAAGAAACAAAAGAAAATGGAATAGTAGTAATGAAAATAGGTAATATTTATCAAGTTAAGATTAATGATGAAGTTAAATCTTATACTTATGATGAAATTCTTAAAAAATAGTAAGTAAATAGGGGGAATATTTAAATGAGAAACTTAGATTCTGTTAGTTATGATATTACAAGTATAATCGATGCTTATATGCTTGCTAGAAGTAAACATAATACTAGAAAATTAGAAAAAACAATGGATAGATATATATCTTTATTAGAAGATTTTGATTCTAAAGATAATAAATTATCAAGAAGCATAGAAATACCAGCTTTATATTTATATGCTTTAAAGGCAATATATAGTGAATTTGCTGAAGTTAAAAATAAGCAAAGACAATTGCATAAAATATTCAAAATTCCTAAAAAAGAAATTACTGGGGATTTAACAACTCTTATTAATTCTGATGGTAATTTTAAAGCTTATGTAAATGATTTTCAGTATGATATAACAACACCTAAAAAAGCAATAAAGAATATTGAAATTTTTTGGGGCAATCTTTATTTGGAAAAACTTCATGATTTTTCTAAATTAGAATCATTAAAGCTTGTAATAGGCGATGTATATACGACAACAGGAAAGAATATAGAATGGTTATCTAATATAAAAGCTATTACAGGGGATATTTATGCAAGTGATAATGCTATTATAGAACAATTTAAAGACATTCTTTATGTTGGGGGCAGTATATATAACACAAGGAATGGAGATGTAGTAAAGACATATAAAAGATAAGAATAGAGAGGTTGCATTATGGATAAACAAAATATTTATATAGTTGACAGCTTTACTAATACTGTACCAGGGAGAATTATTAAATGGAGAGCATCTTTAAAATTTTGGAATAGATATGATGGGGATACATACTCACATACATCTTTATCAAGAGATATAAAGCTTGGTAATATGATAAGTCTTGCAAGACGTGAAATAGATAATCCTTTAAATTGTGGTTTTATTAAAGAGGATATTAGAAAAGATGTTTTTGCTCTTAATAAAGATAAAAGTAAAATTGCAGTTATGGAGTTACCTGTGACTGTAGACCAATACAATAAAATATCTAATCTTATGGATTATTATTGGGAACATAGAGAGGAATATTCTTATAATTTTTTAGGAATAATGGCTATGTTAGCAGTAGGTAGAGGACTTGCTCCTAAAAATAGTTTTTTCTGTTCTCAGTGGGTTGCAACAGTCTTACAAGAAGTTGGTATAAATTTATTTGATGGAAAATGTCCTGAAGATGTTAGGCCTTTTGATTTTTATGGAACATTACAAGATAAAATAATATATGAAGGACCAGTGGTAGAATATCCATACTATAACGATGTAGATTATCCAGGCTTTGTTGAAGATAATAGAAGTAAAATATTGATAAAAGAAAAGCAATATACTATTGATAAAAGAAGGTATGATAAGTATGCCAGGACCAAAAACACATGATATATTTTATAAAAATTTGAAAGGAAAGTTAAATTCTAGAACATTAGATTCTTTTCCTAATTATGATAAGTATAATATTTTTGTACAAGGACATGATTTTTTAATCTATTATGATTTTTATAATAGTAAAGTTCGTGATGCCAATATTAATTTATCAGTGGAATTACAAGAACATAGATTTCAAGAATTTGTTTATAATTACTTAAAGACTGCTAAAGAGTCAGGAAGTTTGGAGTTAGAAGATGTTAGATTATTTATAGGACCAGGATATGTAATGCATCATTTACTGGATGCTTATGCTCATCCACAAATAATTTATTATTCTGGAGACCATACAAGAAATCCAAAGACTAAAATATGGAATCATGGAGTTGTAGAAAACTTACTTGATATTTATATGATGGAGACTTTTGAAGGATGCGATGCCAAAAGTTATAGAGTTTATAAAGACTTTAAAATTGATGAAGATTTAATTAGTAATGAACTAATCAAAACAATTGATGATAGTTTAGAAGATACTTATGAAATAGCAGGAGGAGGACCAATCTTTAAAAAAGCCTTTAAACAATTAGCATTCTATATGAGATTAATGAAATATGATAATTGGGGCTTAAAGACACAATTTTTTGATAAAGTGTTGGGACCTTTTGCAAAGTGCTCTAAAGCATTCTCTTATCATAGAGATTATGATGAAGTATTACCTTATTTAAATCTTAATCATGAAGAATGGGTAAATCCAACAGATGCTAGTATTGTATCAAGAGAATCTTTTATAGATTTATATTTAAAAGCCTTAGAAGACGGTGCTTATATAGTTGATGAACTTGAAAAAATATGTCAAAGTGGGGTAATTAATAAAGATGATATCTATTCATTAATACCTAATATAAGTTCAGTTCATGGATTAGAATGTGAAAGAGAAGTAAAAATACTTAATAAAAAGAAATGGTAAAAAAAGAGACTTGTAAATAAACTATTACGATTCTACTTTTACTTAACAAATTTACGTGTTATAATTATAAGGAATAGTAGAGGTGAGTTTTGTGAGTAGTTTATTTTTTCAAATAGCAAGTCTTTTTTATATTGCTTTAATAGCTGTTATTTATTTTAGTAAGAAAAAATATGACACTATTGAAAATAGAACATATAGTCTTTTAATAGTTATAACTATTATTACTTTAATTATAGATATGGCAAGTGTTAGTGCTGCCCTTGTTAATCCAGATACCATTTTGTCAGCATTTTTATGTAAATTTTATTTAGTTTGTATTATCGCTTGGGTTATAACTTTTACTTATTATATCTTAGTAATATCTTCAAGAAAAAATTCAGGTCATGTTAAAATTAAAGAAAATAAAAATCTACCATACTTTAAAAACTTGTTCTATGTATTTTTAATAATGTTTATAGTTATTTCTTTACTTATCTTTATATTACCACTTTATATATTTAGTGACCATAGAAAAATGTATACTTATGGTCCAAGTGCAGTTTTTAGTTATTCTATTGCTGCTATATGTATTCTTATGTGGTTAGGTTGTTTATTTTCTAATATTAAAAAAATTAGAGATAAAAAATATCTTCCAGCTTTTGCATTTATTGTTTTAGGAGGAACATCTGCTTTCATTCAATCAACTTTCCCTGATATTTTACTAGTAACTTCTGCTGCTGCTTTTATTACAGTCTTAACTTACTTTACTATTGAAAATCCTGATGTAAAGATGATAGAAGAACTTAATATTGCCAAGACACAAGCGGAGAAAGCTAATAATGCAAAGACTGATTTCTTATCTAATATGTCCCATGAAATTAGAACCCCTCTTAATGCTATTACGGGATTTTCTGAGGCTTTAAAAGAAGAATCTGACTTACCAGAACGTGTTAAGGAAGATGTTAATGATATTTTAATGGCGAGTGATAGTTTACTTGAAATAGTTAATGGTGTTTTAGATATATCTAAGATAGAAGCGAATAAGTTAGAGATAATTAATAATAATTATAGTCCATATAAAATGTTTAATGATTTAACAACTTTAACTAAAGTAAGAATAGGTGAGAAACCTATTGAGTTAATTGTTAAAATAGATGAGACTATTCCTAAAGTATTATATGGAGATCATACAAGAGTAAAACAAGTAATTCTTAATATTCTAACTAATGCTGCAAAGTATACTAAAGAAGGGCATATTATATTTAAAGTTGATTCACTAATTAAAGGCGATATTTGTAGACTTATAGTATCTGTAGAAGATACTGGTATTGGTATAAAACGTGATAAAATAGATAAACTATTTGATAAGTTTGAACGTCTTGACGAAGATAGAAACACAACTATTGAAGGAACTGGACTTGGACTTGCAATTACTAAGAAATTAGTACAACTTATGCATGGGCAATTAGTAGTTCAAAGTATCTATGGTAAAGGTAGTAAGTTTACAGTATCAATAGATCAAAAAATTGCTCCATCAGATGTTAAATTAGATGAAACTCTTGAAATAAATAGAGATGAGCTTATTAAAGATAAAGAAGTTGCTGGTAAAAGTGTTCTTGTAGTAGATGATAATAAACTTAATATTAAAGTTGCTACTAGACTTTTAGAAGATTATGGTATAACTGTTGATTCTTGTGAAAGTGGGGCAGAGTGTTTAGAAAAAGTTAAATCTATAAAATACGATTTAATCTTTATGGATGATATGATGCCTAGAATGAGTGGGACTGAAACATTCCATAAACTAAAAGAAGATCCTAACTTTAATACCCCTGTTGTTGTTTTAACTGCTAATGCTATCGCTGGTATGGAAGAAAAATATTTAAGTGAAGGATTTAATAGTTACCTATCTAAACCTATTGAACGTAAAGCACTAGATAATGTTATAAATAAGTATTTGAATAATCAGTAATTTATGCTATACTTTATAGTATGGAGGGTATTATTATGAGAGATGTAAATTTACTTATTAATAATGGTGTAAATGTTAAGAAAAGTTTAGAATTATTTGGAGATATGTCGACTTATGATGATACATTGGGCGACTTCCTTCAAGACATTAATGAGAAAGAAGAAAAAATCAAACAGACTAAAGAAACTGGTGATATGGCTAATTACGCTATCTTGGTTCACGGTCTAAAAAGTGATGCTAAGTACTTTGGCTTTGATAAATTAGCAGAACTTGCTTATAACCATGAAATGGCTAGTAAAGAAAATAATATGTATTATGTAACTGAACATTTTGATGAATTGATAACTGAGCTCGATCGGATTGTCCACTTAGTTAAGCAGTATTTAGGAATGGAAGAAATTGGTACTGCTACTACTTTTGTGGCCCCTAAAAAAGATCGAGCTCTTATTGTAGTTGATGATTCTGCAGTAATTAAAAATTTTGTTAGTAAAATCTTTAATAATCAGTTTGAAGTATTAGTCGCTAATGATGGCAATGAAGCTTTACAAATGATTGCTAATAATAAAGGCATAAAGATAGTAGGAATGTTACTTGATCTTAATATGCCTAACTTTAATGGCTTTCAAGTATTAGAATACTTTAAAAATAATAACTTATTTGACCTCATTCCTGTTTCTATTATTACAGGGGTTGGAGATGATGAATTAGTTGCTAAAGCTTTTAATTATCCAATAGTTGATGTGTTAAGAAAACCATTTAATGAAAGAGATATAAAGGAAGTAGTAGAAAAAACAGTACAGTATGCTCATTAATTTGAGGATACTTTCTTTTTGGAGGATGTATGAGAAGGATAGATAAAAATACTTATGAAATAGTAAGCAGTGATGTAAAATTTTTATTAAAAGAAAGAGATATAGATTCTAATAAAGGAGATTTTGGTAAAGCAGGGATATATGGTGGAAGTGTAGAGTACTCTGGGGCTTTAAAACTTAGCTATTTATCATTATCATCTCTTAGAAGTGGTTGTGGTATTAGTAGAGTTTTAGTTAAAAAAGAAGTACTACCTTTACTTGGACCTAATATATTAGAACAAACATTAAGTATATTACCTGATTATGATGATAATTTTTATGATAAATTGAAAGACTATATTAAAGACTTAGATTCTCTTGCTTTTGGTATGGGAATAGGCAATGATGAACACTTAGAAGAAGTATTAGAGTTTATAATAAAGAATTATACTGGTAACTTAATAATAGATGCTGATGGTCTAAATACTTTATCTAAAATGGATTTAAATGTATTAAAGGAAAGAACATGTAGTATTTTGTTGACCCCTCATTTAAAAGAGTTTTCTAGATTAATCAATAAATCTCTTGATGAGATAAAAAAAGATTCTTTAAACTTAGTTAAAGAATTTGCTAGTACTTATAAAATAACTGTTCTTTTAAAAGGACATACTACTATTATAACTACTGGTAATACTACTTATCTAGTTAAAACAGGGTGTGCTGGTATGGCTACAGCAGGTAGTGGTGATGTTTTATCAGGAATACTTGCAGGTCTTTTAGCTTACCTTGACTTTAATCTATTATCAATATCTACTGGTATTCTAATTAATGGTATAGCAGGATGTCTTGCAGAAGAAGATAATACTGATATCTCTATGATAGCAAGTGATACTATTAATAATATAGGTAATGCTATTAAAGTAATTAGAGAGAGTTAATTATTTTTTTATAAAAACTCTGGGTACTCCTTTTCTGTCTGCTGTTAAAGTATATTCTTTGATAAAATCTTCTAATTCAGCTTTAAAATATCTATTATTTTCGTTAGGGTTATATAATAACTCTAATTTTTTTCTTAACTCATTATTTGGAAAATTTACATAGTCTAAGAAATCTCTAAAGTCATAGATATTTTTTAATTTATAACTAATGGGATCAAGCTTAGTTGTAAGAAATAGAAATTCTATTCCCATCATGTAAATATCCATATTATAATCTATTAGTCCATTATTAATATATTTTTTATTTCTAAATAGAAAACGATTATTACCATTAAAAATAAAATCATTAAATTCTCTTGAAGTTATACCTTTAATTTGCATACCATCATAGTCTATGGCATAAACATTTTTACTATCATCAACGAAAAAATTATTATAAGAACCATCTGGAAAGTTAATATCTTCTTTATTTGCTTCCATGATTATATCATGCTTCTTTATGTATAATTCTCCAATATCTTCAAGAGATATCTGTTCATTTCTTTTTCTTTTAGCTCTTAAATAATTAGCAATAGATGCACCAATAATTTTCTTTTCTATTGAACCATTTATTTTACTATTTTCTACATATAGAAATTCTGGGCTAATTAAATTCTTAATACTTATATCTCTAGCTAGTATTAATTTTTTTTCTATATATATTTAACATCCTTTCACTTAAATTAATATATCTTTTTAAAATATAACCATTTTCTAAATCATAAATCTCTTTACTATCAGTTGTTTCTAACAACCTTAAACTACTTATATCTATATTTATTGCTTTCATAAATCCCCCTAAAGATAAAGAAAACAGTCCGAAGACTGTTTAATTTTATAAATGGTGTCCACGATGCGACTCGAACGCATGACCGATCGCTTAGAAGGCGATTGCTCTATCCAGCTGAGCTACGCGGACAAATAAGACATTATTAATATATAACAAACTATTATCTTTTTCAAGAGTTTTTTTAAAATTTACACTATATTTTGTAAAAAATCAACTTTACATGTTAAGATTTTTTAGAAATGTCACTTTTTAATTATTTAATTGATAACAAACAAAGGTGAACTTTGTTTGGAGAATAATTATAATTTATGAAAGTTAAAAAGCAAGGGTCAAGATGAACTCAACTATGTTTCGCCCTTGCTTTTAATCTTTCATCTCTTTCTCTCAATAATACTTCTAATTGTTTTTGGTCATCAATTATTTTTTGTTCTTTCTTCTTCATATCAACCCTGTGTCCTTCAACTTTTCTTGTATTATATATTTTATTGTTTTTAAAAATTCTAATATCATTAGTAAATACATCTTGCCAAACTTCAACAGTTGTTCCTTTATAAAATACAAAGTCACTGCCATCACTATTTATAGGGATATAATAATTATTATTAATGGATATCATGTTGCCATTTAATATTTTTCTATCTACTTTAATGCACATTATTGTAGATAAGTCTGTATTATCTAAAGGAATAAAATCTGTCTCTTCTTCTAGTGGTGAATAGGAGAACTTTTTATTTAGATAATCAATGTAATAATCGTTAAACCATTTATTTAATTCATCATATGTTTTAATATTAAATCGTTTAATATCGTTTAACAATCTGTTTTGTACAACTTTGTTTTTGTTTTCAATTTTACCTTTAGCTTGTGGTGTATTTGCATATATTAATTCAATACCTAGTTCATCAAGCATTCTACCAACTTGAGTTAATTCACCATCTTTTTGATTCCATAAAATTGTTGTTCTATCTGAATATATTGATTGTGGTAGTCCATATTTTTCAAACATTATTTTAAAAGCATAACAATAACCTAATTGACATTCTGTAGGCATAAACCATCCTGAAAGTATTTCATCAGTAGCATCATCTAAGGTCATATGCAATGAAAAAAGTTTTCCATTACCAAACCAGTCATGTGGAGTACCATCTGTCATAATAAGTATTCCTCTTCGTGGAGAAGGCTCTCTTAAAGGATGTTGATTAGAATCATTTTTAAAACTTTTATGTTTAACTGGACTTTTCCATCCTTCTTTTTTGTATAATTGTTGAAAGAAAGATTTACTTCTAACTTTAAGATTATATTTTTTTACATCGTCTTGCTTTTCTTTATTCCAAATAACATCTTCATGATAAATATCCATAAACTGTGATATACTAATAACTGGATATTGATTTTTAAAATTCTTAATATATTCAATTTCTTGACTGGGTGCGGAATTATTGGAGTTTTTACCTGTTAGTCCATGAACTAATAGGTTATCAATATCCTTTTTTTCAACTTCTTTAGATAATCTAATTAATTGTCGCTTTCCATATCCAGTTTGGTTAGAAATATCTCCATAAGTTATTTTAAGTTCACCATTATTTTTTTGTTTTAATAGTTCTAAAGCTTTTTGTTTGTTTTTTATCAAAATAAAACACCTCTTTCTATAAGAGGTATATCATATATTAAAGGTGATATTTTAAAAAAATCTTATGGTGACATTTTAAAAAAGCTTTAACAAAAATCAACTTTACATTGACTAAATTTATAGAAAAGCTTTACAATAATTAAAAAGAGGTGTTTTCTATGTATCAAAAATATTATCGTAGACATATGATTAAAAGTGCAATAATAATAATCTTTCTATTCGCTTTTGCAATAATCTCTACCTATTTAATATATCAGAATTTTTCTAATGAAAGAGAGCAGGATATAGATACAGGAGAGATGGAAGTGGTTTTTCATGGTAAAGAAGGTAATAAAATTAATTTAACAAGATTTTCTCCTGTAAGCGATGCAGTAGGACTTAGTTCTACGGAATATAGTTTTACAGTTAAAAATTCTACTGCTAATAGTGTTAGTTATAAAATAGTGTTAGAACCTAATACAAATAGAATAAATAGTGATGAGTGTTCTTTAAAGACTATTCCATCTGAATTGTTAAAACTTAGTTTAAGAGTAGATCATCAAACTCCTGTTGCTAAAATACTTAGTGAGTATCAAGATAATGTATTATATGAAGATACGTTGGAAGCAGATAGCGAGGAAGATTATTCTATTAGACTTTGGGCTATTAATAGTGATTTTGTAATAGATAGAGATAGTCATTATCATGCTGTTATAAAAGTAATAGAAGAGGGATAGATATGAGATTGAATAATAAGGGGTTTGCCATTTCTACTGTTTTATATAGTCTCTTAATTATGGCAACATTAATTTTATTTTTACTATTAGGTAATCTTAGTTTTGAAAGAAGAACTACTAGTGATTTAGTTGATAATATTAAAAGTGAATTAAATGATTTTGCAAATTCACATTAATTAAAAAAAGTTAGCAAAAAGAGTTGACAAGTGCTAGCTTTTTGCATATAATGATATTGGCAATGGAAAAGTGGGAATGCTAAAAATAGTGTTCTAATAATAAACAGAGCCTTAGGAGGTAGTTATGCTTAGTGATAGACAAAAGAAAATATTAAAATTAATTGTTGAGTCTTATATTAGACAAGCTAAGCCTGTTAGTAGTAATCAACTCTGTAAAAAGCTAAAATGTTCCAGTGCTACTGTTAGAAGTGAAATGGCTAGTCTTGAAGATTTGGGCTACTTAGAGAAAACTCATACTTCTAGTGGTAGGGTTCCAAGTGAAGAAGGATATCGTTACTATGTAGATAACTTAATGGAAGCGAAGAAGATGAATGGAGAAGAAATGTTAAAATTACAGATTATTTTCCATAATCAATCATTAGAGTTAAGTGATTGCATTAATAAAAGCTTACAAGTTGTCTCTGATATGACTTCTTATACAGCTGTAGTCTTAGGTAAGGCAAGTCATGAGAACTTACTTAAAGAAATTAGAGTTGTTCCCCTTGATGCTAATCATTTAATAGTTATAGTTGTTACTGATAAAGGTAAAGTAGAACATAAAAATATAACTTTAGATAATGTTAGTATGGAAGATATTAAAAAGACTGTTGAGTTAATTAATAATTTAATAGTAGGAACACCAATTGATGAAGTTAGTACTAAGTTAGAGTTTGAGATTAAACCTATTATCTCTAAATATGTAGATCAACATCAACAACTATATAATGCTATTTATAATGTCTTTACTGATATTACTAATACTGATGTTAATGTAGTTGGTAGAACTAAGTTCTTAGAACAGCCTGAGTTTGATAATGTTGATAAGATTAGAGATTTGTTTAAGAAACTTGATGATAAAGAAATACTTCAGGAAATTAAAAGAGATGACTCTAATAATATTGAAGTCTATATCGGTAGTGAGAACAAGCTTGATGATGATGTTACTATTATTAAGACTAACTTTAAGACTGATAGTGAAGATGGAACACTTGCTATCATAGGACCTAAGAGAATGGAATATGATAGAGTTGTTAGTATTCTAGAGTACTTAAAAGAAAATATAGAAAGGTAGTGACCTAATGGAAACTAAGGAAGAGGAAGTAAAAGTTACAGAAGAAAAAACTGAATGTAACTGTAAAGATAAAGAAAAATCTTGTGAATGTCATGATAAATCAAAGAGGAAAGATAAACATCATGAAGAGATAAAAAAGTTGAAAGAAGAGCTTGATTCTAAAGATAAACAAATAACAGAATTAAATGAAAAAATCAGATATCATCAAGCGGAGCTTGTCAATTATCGTAAAAGAAAAGAAGAAGAAGTTACTAATAGATTAAAGTATGCTAATCAGGATTTGATTAGTGAGTTAATCCTTATATTAGATAACTTTGAACGTGCTATTAGACTTGATGATAATAATCTTACTGATGAGTTATCTAAATTCTTAAAAGGATTTAAGATGATGTATGCAAGTTTTGATGATGTATTAAAGAAATATGGTCTAGAAGAAATAGAAGCAGAACATAAAGAGTATGATCCTAATACTATGGAAGCTTTAATGACTGATAGTGATAAGAATTACAAAGATGGTGAAGTCCTTGAAGTATTACTTAAAGGTTATCGTCTTAAGGATAGAGTTATTAGACCTGCTTCTGTTAGAGTAAATAAACTAGAAGAAGATAATAATAAAGATAATAATTTAGAAGGAGAGGATATAAATGAGTAAAATAATTGGTATTGATTTAGGTACAACTAATAGTTGTGTTTCTGTATTAGAGGCTGGGGAACCTAAAGTAATCCCTAATAAAGAAGGAGAAAGAACAACTCCATCAGTAGTTGCTTTTAAAAATGGTGAAAGAATAGTAGGTGCTGCTGCTAAAAGACAAGCGATTACTAATCCAAATACTATTTCATCTATTAAAAGATTAATGGGTACTGATAAGAAAGTGGAAGCTGAAGGTAAGAAATATAGTCCTGAAGAGGTTTCTGCAATGATTTTAAGTAATCTTAAAGAGTCAGCTGAGGCTTATTTAGGAGAGAGTGTTACTAAAGCAGTTATTACTGTTCCAGCATACTTTAATGATGCTCAAAGACAAGCGACTAAGAATGCTGGTAAGATTGCAGGCCTTGAGGTTGAACGTATTATAAACGAACCAACTGCTGCTGCCCTTGCATATGGACTTGATAAACAAGATAAGAACCAAACAATCTTAGTATATGACCTTGGTGGTGGTACATTCGATGTATCTATCCTTGAGTTAGGTGATGGTGTTGTAGAAGTTAGATCTACTAGTGGTAATAACCACTTAGGTGGAGATGATTTTGATCAAAAGGTTATTGACTATCTTGTTAGTGAATTTAAGAAAGAAAATGGTGTTGATCTTACTAAAGATAAAATGGCTATGCAACGTCTTAAAGAAATTGCTGAGAAAGCTAAGAAAGATCTTTCAAGTATGACAAGTACACAAGTTTCTGCACCATTTATTTCACAAGGAGCAGATGGTCCACTTCACTTAGATATGACTTTAACTAGAGCTAAATTTGAAAGCTTAATTAGTGATTTAGTTGATTCAACTCTTGAACCAGTTAGAAATGCATTGAAAGATGCAGATTTGAAAGCTAAAGACTTAGATAAAGTAATCTTCGTTGGAGGTTCTACAAGAGTTCCACTTGTATATGAAACAGTTAAGAAAGAACTTGGTATGGAACCATCTCATGAAGTTAACCCTGATGAAGTAGTTGCTATGGGTGCTGCTATTCAAGGTGGTGTCTTAACAGGTGATGTTAATGATATCGTTCTACTTGATGTTACACCATTATCACTTGGTATTGAAACTTTAGGTGGAGTTATGACAGTATTAATTCCAAGAAATACTACTATTCCAACAAGTAAATCAGAAGTATTCTCAACTGCTGCAGATAATCAACCTGCCGTTGATGTTCATGTATTACAAGGTGAAAGAAGTATGGCTGCCGATAATAAGACACTTGGTAGATTCCAACTTACAAATATTCCACCTGCACCAAGAGGTGTTCCACAAATTGAAGTTAAATTTGATATAGATGCTAATGGTATTGTTAATGTTACTGCAAAAGACCTTGGTACTAATAAAGAGCAATCTATTACTATTACATCATCTACAAATCTATCTGATGAAGAGATTGAAAGAATGAGAAAAGAAGCTGAAGAGAATAAAGAAGCTGATAAGAAACGTAAAGAAGAAGCTGACCTTAAGAATGAAGCTGAACAACTTGTCTTCCAAACTGAGAAATCATTAAAAGATTTAGGAGACAAAGTTGATAAAAAGGAAAAGGAAGAAGCAGAAGACTTAATTAAAGACTTAAGAGAAGCTCTAGATAAAAATGACTTAGATGATATTAAATCTAAGAAAGATAAACTACAAGAGAAAGCTATGGCACTTGCTACTAAAGTATATGAGAATGTTCAAAAAGAAAATCAAGCAAATAGTAATGCTAACACTGATAATAGTAGTGATACATCAGATAAAAAAGATGATGTAAAAGATGCAGACTTTGAAGAGAAGTAGAAAAATTAAAAGTTCTAGGTAACTAGAACTTTTCTCTGATAAAGATAATAGAAAGGGCAAAATATGAAAGAATATAAGAATAGAGACGAAGTAGAAGAGCAGTATAAATGGGATTTAAGTGAGTTTTTTGAAAGTAATGAAGCATTTTTTAAAGCAAGTGAAGAAGTAGATAGTAAGATAGATATCTTTAAAGACTATAGAGACTGTACTAAAGATGCTAATAGACTTTATGAATATCTAATTAAATTAAGAGAAGTAGAAACAATTATTGAGAAAATGGATGCTTATGCTTGGTTAAAGAACGATGAAGAGTTAGGTAAGAAAGAAAATCTTGAAATGCTTGCTAAAAGTAAAGATGCTGTTGCAAAAATTAACAATGTTAACAGTTTCTTTGAACCTGAATTATTAAAACTAGCTAAAGAAGAATTTGAAAATTTATTTAAAGATAATAGTAGTTTAGAAGAGTATAGAGCCTATTTACAAGACATTTATAGAAATAAAGAACATACCTTAAATGAAAATGAAGAAAAAATTGTTAACTCCTTAGTAATGGCTACTAATAACTTCTCTGATATGTCATCTACATTGTTAAATATGGAGCATAATTATAGTAAAGTAACTCTTGAAGATGGTAAGAAAGTAACTCTATCTACAACTAATTCTAGATTCTTACAGTCAAGCGATAATAGAGAGACTAGAAAAGAAGCGAATACTAAACTTGCTAAGAAAGCTTTAGAATATGGTAGTACTTCTGCAGAACTACTTAATAGTTATGTTAAATTAGAAGATACTCTTGCAAATATCTATCATTTTAACGATAGTTTTGAAGCTCGTCTTTTTGAAGATAATCTTAATAAAAATATCTTTGATGTCTTATCTAAAACAACAAGAGATGGTGTTAATACATTACAAAGATATTTTAAACTAAGAAAGAAAATACTTAAGCTTGATACTTTATATAACTATGACTTAAAAGCTAAACTAAGTCATTCTAAGAAAGAATATAGTATTGATGATGGTATTAAGACTGTAAGAGAAGCCTTAAAACCTTTAGGAGAAGAATATATTAGTAAGTATGATAAACTTATTAAAAATCGTAATATTGATTTCTGTGGTTATCCTGGTAAGTGTAGTGGAGGTTATAACTTAAGTATTCCTTCATGTGATTCACGCATTCTTATGAGTTATCATTATGATTTAGAATCATTATCTACTATCGCTCATGAAGCAGGTCATCATATTAATTATCAGTTCATTAGAGAGAATAACCCTATGCAATATCGTAATAATGCTATTATTATGGGAGAAGTAGCATCTCTAACTAATGAGTTCTTACTATCAAACTATATTTTCAATAATGCAAAAGACAAAGAAGAGAAAGTTCTAGCCCTTGAAAACTCTCTAAATGTAATCGCTAGTAATTTATTTGGAGCGGTTAGAGAAGGGGATATGGAAAGACTAATGCATGATAAAGTTCATAATGGAGGAGCATTAACTAAAGAATATATGAACGAAATATGTGAAGAGTCTTTAAAATATTATTATGGTGATACTGTTAAATTAAGCCCTTATGCTAAAGGCAGTTGGATATTTAGAAGTCATTATTATAGTAATTTTTACCTTTATAATTATGCTATTTGTGTAAGTGTAGCAAGTTACTTCGCTTCTAAAATTACTGAAGGTGATAAAGAAACTTTAGACAAATACTTAAAATTCCTATGTATTGGCTCTGATATTTATCCTCTTGATGCCTTTAAAGAGTTGGGATTATCTTTAGAAGATGAAAATATTTATAAGAATGCTATTATCTATTTTGATAAATTAATTTCTATGTTAGAAAGTCTATATTAGAAGGAAGGTGTAGTATATGGCAACTAAAAGAGACTATTATGAAGTGTTAGGTGTTTCTAAAACTGCTACTAAAGATGAGATAAAAAGTGCTTTTAGAAAGCTTGCTAAAAAATATCATCCTGATATAAGTAAAGAAGAAAATGCTGAAGAGAAGTTTAAGGAAGTTCAAGAAGCATATTCTGTACTTAGTGATGATAATAAACGTAAAGCTTATGATCAATTCGGTCATGCTGGTGTAAATGGCCCTGGAGCATCAGGAGGAGCTGGTTTTGGTGGTTTTAATGGAGCAGGATTTGGCTTTGATGCGAGTGATTTAGGAGATATCTTTGATGACTTGTTCGGTGGTGGCTTTGGTTTTGGTGGCTCTAGTAGTAGAAGTCGTGGTAGTAGAGCAAGAAGAGGAACTGACATCTTAATGCAAGTAGAGCTTTCTTTTGAAGAATCTATCTATGGTTGTGAGAAAGATTTTGACCTAGATGTAGTTACAGAGTGCGATAAATGCGATGGTAAAGGTGGTTTTGGCGAAGAGACATGTTCTAGATGTCATGGTAGTGGTACTATTACTAGTGAACAAAGAACAATCCTTGGTTCATTCATGACTAAGACAACCTGTCCAGAATGTAATGGTAAAGGTAAGACTTATAAAGAAGTTTGTAGTAAATGTCGTGGTAAAGGACAAGTTAAATCTCATAAAACTATTACTGTTAATGTACCAAGTGGTATTGATAATGGTGAAAGACTAAGAGTACCAGGTAGAGGACATGCTGGAGAAAATGGTGGTTCATCAGGTGATTTATACTTAGAGTTTCATATTAAAGAACATAAATACTATGAAAGAGATGGTCTTGATATTTATCTAGAAGTACCTATTAATATGGCTGAAGCAGTACTAGGTTGTAAAAAAGAAATACCTACAATCTATGGTAATGTTAAATTAACTATACCAGGAGGTACTGATAGTGGAGATAAACAAAGACTTAAAGGTAAAGGTATTAAAGACTCTACTAGTAGAAGAGTTGGTGATATGTATGTTATCTTTAAAGTAGTTACTCCTAAGAAGTTATCAAGAGACCAAAAGAAATTATTTGAATCTTTATCTAAAACAGATTTAGATGATAGTGAAATAGATAGATTTACAAGATTTACTAAAAATAATGATTAAATTTATAGAGAAAAAGTTACGAAAATTCGTAACTTTTTTATTACTTTTTTCCTTGCTATCTAGAAATTAATATGATACTATATTTATAGGAACATTTAATAGTTGGGTGAAGCCTCAGAAAGGAGGCTTATAATGAACAAGAAAGATTCTTTAATTTTTTCTCTAGTAATTATGTTGTTTCTTCAAGATATCTTGCTGTTACTTGCAATACTTTCTCTAAGATGATAGAAACCACCTAACTTAGCTATGGTTTAGGTGGCTCTTACTAAAAAAATAGGGGCACACTCAACAAGCGAATATTAAGTGTTCCTTTTATATTGTATGAAAATTTTTCTTACATATACATCTTATCACATAAGTATCTTTTATGCAAGTACTGATTTAAATAATCGATTTTTGTGATTTAAATAATCGATTTTCTTTACCATTAGTTAAAATTGTGATAAAATAAGCGTACTTGGGGGGAGCTTTATGAGTATTTGGAAAGAAGAGAGTTTTGAAGATAAAATATATGATGAGGTGGAGAGTTTTTTTGATAAAAATATTTATAACGAAAATGATGAAACACTAGCTTTTGATATTATAGATAGTCTAAGAGACAAAAACATCTTAGTAGTAGAAAAAGATGATAATAATTATGGCTATTTAATACCTTTACTATATGCCAGTAAAGATAAAGATAATTTTAAAGGATTTTTAATATCTACAGCTTCACTTAATCTACAAGAACAATTAAAAACTGAAATAGAAAAACTATCTATATTAATAGGTGTAGATATTCCTGTTACCATTGCCAAAGGACATGTTAATTATGTATGTATGAAAAGATTAGAAAAATATCTTAGAAGTCATCAAGAAAATGTTACTTTAAAAGATATAAGTGAAAAAATAGAGAATGAAATGATTGATAAAAAAGATTATCCAAATATTTCTAAAGAAATTTGGACTAATATTAATGTAAACGGAGAAAACTGTAGAAAGTGTCTATATAATAGAGAATGTAAGTATTACTTAAATAGAAAAAGTTGGTCTAATGCTAAATATGTGCTATGTACTCATGATTTATTAGTATCATCTTTAAAAAGAAAAGATGATAAGATGTTTAAAGATCCCTCTCTTCTTGTTGTAGATGAAGCTTCTTCTTTAGAAGAAAAAATAAAAATTTCATATCAAGGTAGTATTACTAAAAAGATGTTAGAGTCTTTAATAAATGAAATAAGTTATATTATTGGTAACAAAGAACTTGGAGATGATGTAATCAATTCAATTAATAATTTTTATCAAAAACTTGCTAATGTTATTAAAAATGAATATGAAAATAATAGAAAAGATTACAAAACAGATAGTGAAGTTATAATAGATACTTTAAAAGATGATATTTTAGTATTATTTAACAGTCTTAGTAATTTTAGCAAGAGTATTAAATTATATCAAAGTACGTACAGTGAGTTGATTTATTTAATAAGAAAGTTAAAGAGCTATAATAATGTTTTGTATGATATGATTGGGAAGAGAAGTAAACATAGATATTCTTTTTACTTTCAACCTAATAGTAAAGGACTTGTATCCATTAAGTACGAAAGAAAAGATATTTTAGAGTTATCATCATTTCTATTTGAAAATAAGAAATATGGAAAAGTATTTACTGATTCTAATATAATAGTAGATAATGATGATTATAAACATTTTATAGAAAGCTTAGGATTAGATAAAATAGATGATATAGAGATAGTTAAAGAATATTCTTTAGGAGGTTCTAAAATAAAAAAATAGGCAAAAATAGAATAAAATGTTTGACAAGTGCGTAAAATAATAGTATATTAATAACATCAAAACATTGATGAAAAGAAGTAACTATTTCTAATCTTTAAAAGAGAGCTTGTGGTTGGTGTAAACAAGTAAAGACGAATAGTGAATAACATTTCGGAGTGCTTAAAGAAATTAAGTAGACTAAGCCGGGTGCAGACCGTTACATTTGCTAGATTTGATAGAATTGAAAAAAGTGATTATAAAGTTAATAATTCCTTTATAATAAATTGGGTGGCACCGCGGAAGACTAGTTTCGTCCCATAGTACTATAAGTATTATGGTATCGGACTAGTCTTTTATTATTTATTAGAGAGGATGATTTTTATGTATGAATTAGGAATGTATGATAAGTTATCTAAAAGTTTCGTATTATCTAAAGAGGAATCTCATCGTATTGAGATGACAAAGAAAGCTGTTAAGTTTTGTAATACATTAGAAAGAAAAGGGATACAATATGATTATTGTATTAGACATAAAGAAGCGACAGGTTGTGTTGACTATAGTAGATGGAATGATTATTTAGGAGATAACTATGCAGTAGGTAAGCATTTATTTGTTCAAGAAAGAAAAGGAGAAAAGAATAAATATCTAGTAATAACAGATAGTTCTAAACAAGTAGATTTAAAAGCTTTAAAAGAAGAATTAGATTGTCGTAAATTAGAGTTTGTTAGTCCTAGTGATATGGAGAGCTTAATTAAGGCAACACCTGGTAATGTTTCTATATTTAACCTTATATATGATGAAAATAAAGAAATAGAGCTTATAATAGATGAAGATTTAATAGAAGCTGATGAAATAGCTTTTCATCCTTTATATAATGGTATGAGTATATTTATGCCATTACGTGAATGCTTTAATTTTCTTGCAACTATAGGAAGAAGTGCTGAAGTTATGGCTATTCCTGTAAAAAACGAAGAAAAAGTTTTAATAAAACAATAATAAATGTTATACTAGTTAAGAAAGAGAGGATTAATTATGGCAATTGATGCAAAAGAATTATATGATAGTATTGATGAATATATGGATAAAGAAGTTACATTAGAAGGATGGATTAGAAATCATCGTAAACAAAAAGAGTTTGGTTTTATAGATTTCTCTGATGGTACTTGTTTTAAACATATACAAGTTGTTTATGATGATAAGTTAGAAGATTTTGAGACTATTCAAAAAATACATGTTGGTAGTGCAATTAGAGTGAAAGGTATGGTAGTTAAATCACCTAAAGAAGGGCAGCCTTTTGAAATACAAGCTAAGGAAGTTATATTACTAGGAGAGTGTCCAGAAGACTATCCAATACAACCTAAGAAACACTCTCGTGAGTTTTTAAGAGAACAAGCTTATCTTAGACCTAGAACTAACTTGTTTCAAGCGATATTTAGAGTTAGAAGTGTAGCAGCTTATGCTATTCATAAATATTTCCAAGATAGAGGCTATGTTTATTTCCATGCTCCATTAATAACAGCAAGTGACTGTGAAGGAGCAGGAGAGATGTTTCATGTTACTTGTTTTGATTTAGAGAATGTTCCAAAAGTAGATGGTAAAGCAGACTATAGTAAAGATATGTTTTCTAAACCTACATCATTAACAGTATCAGGACAATTAGAAGCAGAGACATTCGCTCTTGCTTACAAGAAAACATATACATTTGGTCCTACATTTAGAGCAGAGAACTCTAATACTAAAGTACATGCTAATGAGTTTTGGATGATAGAGCCTGAAATTGCTTTCTGTGATCTAAACAGTGATATGGAAATAATGGAAGAAATGTTAAAATATGTTGTTAGTTATGTATTAGAACATTGTAAAGATGAAATGGAATTTTTAGATAAATTTGTAGAAAAAGGTCTACTTGATAAACTAAATAAGCTAGTTAAATCTAAGTTTACTAGAGTTACTCATAAAGAAGTTATAGACATATTACAAAAGGCAGATGTTAAGTGGGAATTTGAACCTAAACAAGGAGAAGATATTGCTAAAGAACATGAGAAATATATTACAGAATATTTCAATGGACCAGTATTTATTACTGACTGGCCTAAAGATATTAAAGCTTTCTATATGAAACAAAATCCTGATGGTGAAACTGTTGCAGCAGTAGATCTTGAAGTACCTGGTGCAGGAGAGATAATGGGCGGTAGTCAAAGAGAAGAAAGCTATGACAAATTAGTTGTCCGTATGGATGAGTTAGGTATGGATAAAGATGAACTTGATTGGTACATTAATCTTCGTAAATATGGTGGATGTGTTCATTCAGGATTTGGTATGGGCTTTGAAAGACTTTTAATCTATTTAACAGGTGTAGAAAATATAAGAGATGTTATACCATATCCAAGAACACCAGGTAACTGTGAGTTTTAGGAGGTAAGTTATGGATAATTTTCTTCTTAAAAATGAGAATGGTGAAGAAGTTTGGGACGATAAATTTAAGTTAGGGTATGTTCATTTAGATAGTTTTAGAAAATTTGCTACTAAAAATAATCTTAATATTTCATTATCTACAGATGAGACAGCGGCTTTATCATTGGCATCTATTAATTATATATCTATAATAGAGTTGTTCGGAAACCTTTAAAAAGGGGTTAACAAAATTATAAAAATATGATAAATTAATATTGGTTATA
>CALVIS010000011.1 GCA_944331805.1 uncultured Bacilli bacterium | reverse complement strand
TCATAGTATATTAGATTTCTATGATGTCTATGAAGATTATCACTATCATCCCTCAAATTCTACAACATAGCGTTAATAAAAAAATTAGTATTTATTCCCGTAAATTCTGTATATCGTTTTCTTGCTGGGAAATGTTTATACTTAGACTTAATCTCATTAACAGTAATATTTTTAGATATAAAATTTACTTGTTGTATTAATCGTTTCAATTGTTTTTCTTTAGCTTTTAAATCCGTTTTATAAGATTTATTAGATTCAATTTTCTTTATAAGATTAGATATTTCCATATCATATGATGATAATTCTGCAATTGCACTTTTAAGTTCATTAATTTGCTTCGGGTTTTCAACTTCAATAATAGATTCACTTAAGACTATATTATATTTAGAATATATTCCCACTAATTCCGAATAAAATTTAGTATTTTTATCAATATGATTTAACATTTTATATAAAATATATATTATTTTTGAAAGATCTAATTTAGTCGAATTATTCGAATTAAAATTATCACTACCAAAATATTCTTTTAAACTATTCATTAATGATCCCATTATATTTGTTTGTTGTTTTTCTATAGGAACTTTATTACCATTTTTATCTTTGTATTCAGGATTTGCCTTTGGTAATTCGTATTTAAATTTTGGATTACCATTAATACTATACTCTGATACATTATAACAATAGATTGGTTGATTATGTGCTAGCATATTTCTAAATTCACCTAAATAGCACAATAACGTTTTGAAATTATTAACCATTTTCTTTTCATAATTTATTTGTTTTTGAGTTTTTCCTCTATTTTCTTCTAATAAATTAAGTTGTGTAAAAAAGTTGAGGCATCTTAAAAAGATTTTATATGAATCATTGGAATTCAAATTTGCAATTGCATAGTAAGTTTGATTCATAGCTAATTCATTAATAATAATCCAATATGGAACGATTAAATGTTGATCTCTTTTTCTTTTTATTGGTTTAGACTTCTGATTATCATATTTATCAATTATTAACTTCATAGTATCGAATGATTTTGACTTTAAAGAATTTGTGTTATAGTTATCCATATTAACTAAATAATTTGGTTCTGCATTTATGTCATTAAGATAAGAAATAAAAATATTTTTTATACTTTCTTCAACTATCAATGTATATTTTAGTAGCATAATTCTTAATTCATGTTCAAATTTATACATCCTTACAAAATCTGTATATAATGTTCCCGGATTATAAATATGATGATGATATTTAATAATTTTAATTTGTTCTTCTTTTTCTTGTAATGTTTTACCACACAGTCCATATTTCTTACAAATTCTACCACATATAGCTTCATATAAATCACTATCTGAAACATCACTTTTTATTTGAAAGGATTTTCTATAAAAATCTAATTTAATCTTATTTGAAATATTATCTTTTATTTCTTCAATAGTATCTTCATCATAAGCAAAAAGATTTTTATAAGCATTAATGACCTGAAAATAACTATATTTTTTAAATAAAGCTTTATCACCACGTAAAAATTTTATTCCTTTATTTTCTGTAATTGTAATAAGTTTATTAGTTGAATTTGTCTCCATAAAGTCACCTCATATAAAATCTATTATAACATTAAATTTTTCTACATTATCAACTATTATTTGATTTTTTATGATAAAGTTGATAAATGTTACTTATGAAAGCTTATAAATGTAACATCTACAGTAGGTGATCCGTATAAAGACGAAGATGAGAACTCTTGGGGCAATTTAAATGATAAAGATTTTGATAGTATTATACTTGATAAGATGAAGCCTGTTGTCTAATAGACTTCTTTTTATATGATATTTACTTTTAATTTGTTTTGAGTTGCAATAATGCTATCTAAACGTAACAAAGAGTTAGAAAAATTTCTTGCTTTTGTGATAAGAAAGTGTATAATAAGTAGCAACATGAGGGGAGAGTATATATGTTAAAAGATATTTTGATAGAATTAGGTGTACCAAATGATGAAAATATTTTAAAATTCGCTCAACTTGAAATTAGAAAGAATTTAAAAGATGACAATATTAGCACTGCAGATAAAAATCATATTTGGTATAGAGAAGATGACAAAACATATTATGTAGGTGTAATAAAAGAAGAAGATAAAGTTATAGGCCTATCTGTTAATACAAAGTCTTCTAATGGTTTTGAGAATTTTACTTATACAAAGAATATAATATTTGGAGGAACAAATTTTGGGTTTAATGAATTTAAAGGATTAGAATATGCAAAAAATATGACCCGGATTTTGTCAATGATGAATGCATCAACTTTAGGAAAAGATCAAGAAGAATTTGAAAACTATATAAAATCATACAGAGATATATTTTCTATTTATGATGATTTTCACTATGGACAGAAAGCAAAGGATTTCACTAACAAAGATATTAAAATTATTGTCTCTGAATTAATAAAAGTTGAAAATCCTGATGTAGATATCTATCTTCCTACATCAAAAGGAATAACCATAGATGAAAAAAATAAATTTCGAGTTGTTGAACCACATAGTTGTCTAATTTTTGCCCTTGATGATAAAGCTAAACAATACTTATATGATGTGACTAAAAGTTGCCCTCAACTTTCATTATTACCATATACCGATTTTTATAATTTGTGTTATAGTGCAGTAGAATTTAGAAAAGAAAATTCCTTCGAAAATGGTAAAACAATTAATCATGGTAGAATAAAATATTTTGACATTATCTATTCCGAGGAAGAAAATATATATGATTCTATAATAACTAGAAATTTAAGAGAATTACTAAATGATTATGAAGACAAATGCCATTTTAAAACTAAATTAGATTTTTGTGATGATGAAGACGGTATACTAGGTGTAGATAAACCATTATCATCATATCAAAAAGTAAAATCTATAAATTCACAATAAAAAGTTGTCTAATAGACTTCTTTTTTCTTTTAATAATTGTTATAAAAATAAATATCTTGTATAATACTAATAAAGAGAGTTGGTAAGAATGAATAAAAACGAATTATTAAGAGAATTAACAAGCGAAAAAGAAGAAATATTAAGTTTATGGAGGTCACTTTGACACTGATAAAAAACTTAAAGAACAAGAAGAACTAGAAAAAGAAACTACTAAAGAAGACTTTTGGAGTGACCCTAGTAAAGCGGAGACTACTATTAGTGAGTTAAAGAGTTTAAAGGAAAGAACATCTAAGTTAATAGACTTAAAGAAAAAGATATTTGACTCTATAGAATTACTAGAGATGTTAGATGAAGAAAGTGATAAAGAATTATTACAAACAATTGAGGAAGATAACAAAACTATAAAAAAAGATTTAAAGAGTTTAAGTATCTATCTACTATTTAATAAACCATATGATAAAAATAACTGTATCATTGAAATACATCCTGGTGCAGGAGGAACTGAATCTTGTGACTGGGCTAATATGCTTTATAGAATGTATACAAGATACTGTGAAAAAAAGAACTTTAAAATAGAACTACTTGACTATCAAGCAGGTGAAGAAGCAGGACTTAAGAGTGTCTCTTTTAAAGTAAAAGGTGAATATGCTTATGGTTATTTAAAAAATGAAAAAGGAGTCCATCGTCTAGTTAGATTATCTCCCTTTGACTCATCTAATCGTCGTCATACCTCATTTGCAAGCATTGATGTAACTCCAGAAATATCTAAAGATATTAAAATAGATATAAATGAAAAAGATTTAAAAATAGATGTCTATCGTTCAACAGGTGCCGGAGGTCAAGGAGTAAACACTACTGATAGTGCCGTACGTATTACTCACTTACCTACTAAAATAGTTGTAACTTGTCAAAATGAAAGAAGTCAAATTCAAAATAAAGAAACAGCTTTACAAGTGTTAAAGAGTAAGTTATATGTATTAGAAGAACAAAAAAAGGAACAAGAACTTGCTAAAGAAAAAGGTATTCAATCTAATATAGATTTTGGTAGTCAAATAAGAAGTTATATTTTACATCCTTATTCTCTAGTTAAAGATCATAGAACTAATTATGAAACTAGTAATACTAAAGGAGTATTAGATGGAGAGATAGATAGTTTTATTGAAAGTAGTCTAAAAGGAGGACTAAATGAAGAAAGTGATAAAACAAAAGATTAGAATTAAAGAATTAATAGAATTTATTATAGGCTGTTTTCTAGTTGCACTTGCCTTTAATCTTTTCATGTCACCTAATAACTTAGTAGCAGGAGGAGTAAGTGGCTTTTCCTTAATATTAAAACACTTCTTTGGTCTTAATCCTTCAACTATTATTTCCATTGCAAATGTTTTCCTAATTATATTATCATTTCTAGTCTTAGGAAAAGAAAAAACTAAAGCGACGATACTAGGTTCTATCCTTTTTCCAGTTTTTGTAAGTCTAACAGAACATTTATCTACTTATATAAGTTTTAAAGAAAGTGAAATGATACTAATCGCTGTATTTGGTGGAGCTTTACAAGGAATAGGTGCTGGTCTTATATTTAGAGCAGGTTATTCAACTGGTGGAACAGACATACTAAATATGATAATATCTAAAATCTTCAAAATTAGTCTTGGTAATAGTATGTTCTTTACAGATGGTACAATCATTGTAATAGGAGCCTTTGTTTTTGGCTTTAATCACTTAATGTATTCCCTAATAATTCTTTATTTAATCTCTACTATAACAGATAAAGTAGTCTTAGGAATATCTGACTCTAAAGCCTTTTATATTATTACTAGCAAAGAAAAAGAAGTGAAAGACTTTGTTATAAATGAACTTAAACACGGTGTTACAGAGTTTAAAGCGAGGGGTGGATATAATAGTGAAAATCAAACAATCCTAATGAGTGTTGTTCCTACAAGAGAGTATTATAAATTAAAGGAAGGAATCCATAACATAGATAAAAATGTTTTCTTTGTTGCAATGGACTCTTATGAAGTAAAAGGTGGTGCTTAGTAGTGTTAAAAATAGATAAGACTAAACTATGGTATAGGTATGGAGTTTTAATATTCAGTCTTTTTATCTCATCATTAGTATTTAATCTTTTATTATACCCAACTGACTTAGTAACAGGTGGAATGAATGGAGTTGCTATCATATTAAATCATATCTTTGATATTCCTCCTTCTCTAATCATCCTAATAGGTTCAGTTCTTTTACTAGGACTAAGTTATCTATTCTTAGGTCTTGATCAAACGGCAGGTTCCTTAGTAGCAACCCTAGTTTATCCTTTATTTGTCTCTTTAACAGAACCTCTAGCAAGATATATTGTCATAGATACTAGTGACTTAATATTAATGAGTATCTTAATAGGAATACTTCTAGGAATAACTAATGGTCTTATGTATAAAGTAGGTTTTAGTAATGGTGGTCTAAATATAATTAGTCAAATAGTTTATAAATACTTTCATATCTCTCTTGCTAAAACCACCATGATTATAAACTTTATCGTTGTCCTAATCGGAGGAGTTTACTTTGGCTTCAATATGATGTTATATGCTTTTATAATTATCTATATTAGTGGATTCGTAATAGATAAAGTAATACTAGGAATATCTAAAAATAAAGCCTTCTATATAACAACAAGTAAAGAAGAAAAAGTAAAAGACTATCTTATTAATACCCTACATCATACAGTTACTATTTTTGATGTAAAAGGTGGTTTTTTAGAAAAGAAAAGAAGAGTTTTATTAGCAGTAGTCCCAACAAGAGATTATTTCAGACTAAAAGAAGGTATTAAAGAAATAGATCCAAAAGCCTTTTTTGTCGTAACAGATGCCTATGAAGTTAAGGGAGGAAAATAAATCCTCTTTTTTTTGACTCAGATTTGTCAAAATACCAGAAATTTACTATATACATAATATGTCTAAATATGTTATACTTTACTATGAATAGGATGATGTTAATGGATTTAATTAGAGTTAAAAATGTAAATAAACAATATAAAAATGGTGTTACCGCTATCTATGACTTAACCCTTAATATAAAGAAGGGCTCTTTTGTCTTTGTAATAGGTGGTTCAGGCTCTGGTAAAAGTACCTTTATCAAGATGCTTTATCGTGAAGAGAAACCAACTAGTGGAGAAATCATAGTTGGTGGTATTAATGTTGCAAAACTTAGAAACAGTAAAGTTTATAAACTAAGAAGAAAACTAGGTATAGTCTTTCAAGACTATCGTCTTTTACCTAAACTAACAGTCTATGAAAATGTTGCCTTCACTATGGAATCAATTGGTGCGACTAAAGCTGAAACAAGAAAGAAAGTTTTAAAAGCCTTAGAACTAGTAGGGTTAAAAGCTAAAATTCATAACTACCCAGACCAATTATCAGGAGGAGAACAACAACGTGTTGCCATAGCAAGAGCGATAGTTAATGAACCAAGAATATTACTATGTGATGAACCAACAGGAAACCTTGACCCAGACCGTAGTATGGAAATAGTTAAAGTTCTAGAAGAAATTAATAAAACCTGTGGTACAACCATTATCATGGCTACTCATGACAAAGAAATAGTTAATAAGATGCAAAAAGAAATAGTTCTCCTAAAAGATGGTAGACTTATTAAACATCTTGAGAAAGGAGGCTATGAAGAATGAAATTCTTTAGAATGTTGAGAAGAAGTATAAGAGATGCCTTTAAAAGCGTCTTTAGAAACTTCAGCCTTTCTCTAGCTTCTATCTCATGTATAACAATTACTTTAATTATAGTAGCAATATCTATAATAGTTACCTTTAATGTTCAAAGCTTTACAAGAGAAATGGAGAAAGATTTAACTATTGTTGTTTTTCTTGATAATGATACTACTGAAGAAGAAGTAAATAATATAAGAGAAAGATTAGAAAATATGACTAACGTTGAGTCTTTAACTTATCAAAGTAAATCTGCTATTAAAGAAGAAATGAGTAAAGAAAGTGATGTCTTTAACGAAGTAATGAGTACCTGGGATGATGAAGATAATCCTTTGAAAGATACATTCCAAGTAAAAGTAAAAGATGTTGAAAAAATATCTGATACTGCTAAAAAAATAGGAAGAATTGATAAAGTAAGTACTGTTCGTTATGGAGAAGGTATGGTAGATAATCTAATATCTGCCTTTGAAGCTGCACAAAAAATATCATATGGTATGGTTATTGCCTTAATACTTGTAACAGTATTTCTAATCATAAATACAATCAAATTAACAATCTTTTCAAGAAAAAGAGAAATATCTATAATGAGATTAGTAGGAGCCTCTAACTTTACTATTAAGACACCATTTATAGTAGAAGGTATGGTTCTAGGACTATTTGGTTCTATTATTCCAATATTAATAATATGTTTTGGTTATATTGCCTTATATAATCATTTTGATGGCTATCTATATAGCAGAATGATTACTTTAATTGAACCAGAACCATTTATCTATATGGTATCAGGAATAGTCTTAGTAATTGGTATAATTGTAGGTATGATAGGTTCAGCTTCTGCTGTTAGAAAATACTTAAAGATATAATGAGGAGGTGTTTTATTTGAAAAGATTAAGTTCAGTTATATTAATAGCATTACTGGCCGTATTTCTAATTCCAATTAATACCGAAGCGAAAACTTTAAGTGATTTAAGAAAAGAAGTAGAAGAAGCGAATGCTGACTTGGAAAACAAAAATAATCAAATCGCTGCAAATGATGCTGAAGTAGCAGAGATAAAAAAGAAAATAGCAGATATCGAAAGCCAAATAAGTGAAATTGAAAGTGAAACAGGAGTTTTAGAGCAAGAAATAGAAGAATCCAATAACGAAATAGCCGAAAAGAGTGAACAAAGTAAATCTTTATTTCAGTATCTTCAAGTTAGTGAAGGAGAAAATGCTTACCTAGAGTATATCTTTGGAGCGACAGATGTTACTGATATGGTTTATCGTATGGCTATAGTAGAACAGTTAACTGAATATAATGACAAAATAATGAACGAACTTTCCCAATTAGTTGAAGAAAATGAACAAAGAAAAGAAGAACTTGCAACTAAAAATAAAGAACTTGAAAAATTAACAGATGACCTAGAAGCAGAACAAGCTAAAATAAATGCTGAGACTGCTCAAATAAAAGATGCCATGCCTAGTGTCGAACAACAGAAAAAAGAAGCAGAAAAACAGATAGAATATTATGAAAGAATTGGTTGTGGAGAGAGCGAAGATATCGATTCATGTCAATTTGCATATGAACAATCGCGTAATAATTCTTCATCAGGTGGTAGTGGTGGAGGATATGTTCCATCAGCAGCAGGATTTTATAGACCAATGGTAAGTGGTTATGTAACTCAAAATTGGATGAATGCTGGTCACTTAGGAATAGATTTATCTAATACTAATAAAACTATTGAAATATACCCAATTGCCACAGGTGTAGTTTTTGCCAAATACTATGATGTTTATGGTGCTTTAGTCCTAAAAATACGTCATAATGTCAATGGAAGATATATATATTCAACTTATGCACATCTTTCTGCCTGGTATGTTAATGTAGGAGAACTAGTGACACCTGATACTGTAATTGGTAGAATGGGAAATACTGGATATTCTTTTGGAGCACACTTGCATCTTGAACTCACAACTTGTGACTGGCATGCAGGTGGTGGATGTAGTTCATATGCACAATATGAAAAAAGTACCATTAACCCAAGACAGTATATAGGATTCCCATCAGGACTAAGAGTTTGGTGGAATGGTAGATAATTATAGCATAGGCAAAACCTATGCTTTTAATATAAAGGAGAAATATGATAACATTAGAAGAATTTAAGAAAATAGATATAAGAGTAGGAACTATAATAGATGCAAGTATAAATAAAGGAGCAAGAAAAAAAGCCTATAAGTTGAAAATAGACTTTGGACCATTAGGTATAAAAAAGTCATCTGCTCAGATTACAGATTTATATAAAGAAGAAGATTTAATAGGTAAACAGATAATTGCAGTTGTTAACTTTAAACCAATTCACATCTCAGAAGTAACTAGTGAAGTTCTAGTATTAGGAGTTGTAACTAATAATGGTGTAGTTCTATTAAATCTAGATAATAAGGTAGAAAATGGGTTAAAGATATCTTAAAAATAAAATTCTAAAGTAAAGTTGTGTCATCAAAGAAGAAGAAATTATTGTAAGTTGTAGTATAATATGTTACTATAAAAACAGAAAGAAGGAGAGTAAGAATGTCAAATTTCATGTTTACAATTTGTTACCTGGGGGGGGGCAGTTTAAATAAAACTATAAGTAATAATACAATTACTTTCTTTTATAATACTTTAAGAACAGAATAACTTTATTCTGTTCTTTTTCATGTTAAAAATAAAGGAGGATATTATGGAACCAAAAGAAAAATATGAACAATTATTAGAAGAACAATCACAAAAATTAAAAAGAGAACTAAATAAATATAAAACAATGATAAACATTGCTAACATTTTAATAATGCCAATAAATGATAAAAAAAGATATATAGAAAACTTGTTAGAGCATCAAAAGACGTTCCTGCTTTTATTTCCTCAACTTACTTCTAACTTTCAAATTCTTAAATTCTTTTATGATAACAATGCTTTAGAAATAGAACAAGTTCAAATCGCTATAAATAACATATTAACGGATGAAATAGTAAAAGATTGTCTTAGTAATATAGAAAAATATCAATTACAAGTTAAAAGTTTAGAATCACAAATAAAAGAATTAGATGAAAAAAGTCTTACTGCCAAAGCCTCATTTATCTTAAAGGCAAATATTACAGATGAAGAAAAAATAAGTATTTTAAAAGAAATTGCTTATGAAAGTTGTAAAAGTGTCACTAAAAAAGAAGAAAAACTTA
The DNA here is from genome assembly GCA_944331805.1 of uncultured Bacilli bacterium. GTDB lineage: Bacteria > Bacillota_I > Bacilli_A > RF39 > UBA660 > Onthousia. The sequence continues at coordinate 25,251 of CALVIS010000011.1, read as the reverse complement.
AATCTCATAAAATACCAACACCTCACGAAGAAATAGAATCGTTATTCACAGAAGAAGAAACACCAAATATAAATCAAGAAGAGCTAAATAATATAAAAGGTGAATATTATAAAATAAAAAACAATATAGAATCTATCATGACCAAATATTATTATTTAATTAATGGTAAAGATGAGAAGTATATAAATTACAATAAAGAGATGTCAAGAGCCATAAAAGAGCAGGAAAGTAAAGATAACTTGGATTTATCTACATTAGGAATTGATGAATTTCAATATAAAGATATTTCAATGACAGTTTTAATATTAGATATGTTTGAAGTAAAAGCAGAATTAGAATCACAACTAAATAACCCTACCGCTACATTAGAAGATATAAGGGATTACTTTAATATGCTTAAAGAAGAATATAACAAAGCTATATCCTTAGATAAAATTTTAACAGAAGAAAAGAAAGAAGAAGAAAAAACAACTAATGAAATTTATTTCTTATTAGATGAAAATAATAATTCTTTCTTTCAAATAAATAAATTTAATAAAGAAGAGAAAAAACATTGTCTATCCCTTATCGAAAAATTTAAAAAAGGGTTACATGATTACGAGAAAGGTAAGAAACATACTAAATTATTATCTAATAATAAACGATATAACATCTACATAAATAAGAGTTCTAATATGTGTGTTTCTTATGTCAGAACTAAAGATAATAAAGTACTAGTATTAACATTCGCTCCTCATAGTGATATTTATGATAACTCAAATACTATCGCTCAAACTTATAGTTATGTTATTGATGAAAATTTAACTAAAATAAACAATCAAAATCCTAATTATTTAAAACAACAAAAAGAATTTACTGAACAATTTAAAGCTATGATAGCCGTAAAAGGAGATGATCATAAATAATGATAAATGAAAAATTAGACAATCTATTTTATAACATAAAAGCTGATTGCATGAACCTAATTAAAGAAAAAGATATTAGTTTAGAAGAACTTTCTTTCGCTCTAGGAATCAGTTCTAGAGAATTTATCTCTAATTTTCAAGCTAGAATTAAAGACTTTTCCTTTTACTTAGAAACTTATCGAATATTAATAGAATGGTAGGTGTTATTATGACATTAGCAGAAATAATTAAAACAAAAGTTGACGACTTATATAAAACGTATAATAATCTTAATGTTGAAGATAACAAAAAGAAAATTGAAACATTAAAAGAAGATATAAATAAGCTTACTACTTTAATTGAAACATTAAGTAAAGATATAAAAAATCTAAAAAATATAAGTTATCAAGATATCAGTAAATATATTTCAATTAAAGAAGAAGACTTAAAAAATATAAATCTTGTCTTAAAAGCTAAATATGAATTTAACTTATCAGTTGATTTAACATCTACTCAACTTGAGATTATTAAAAAAATACTAGAAGAGCTAGTAGAAAAGAAAAATTTACTAGTAGAAACAGTAACAAAAGAAGAAGAGCAAGTTAATAAGAATAAAGAAAAGGCTTCATCTATTGAAGAAAATATTTTAAATTTAGAATATCTATATGAAAAAGTTAATAATCCTGATGATTACTCTTTACTAAATTTGGAAGACTTTAAAACTTTATCTATAATTATTGAAGATAAAGATACACCTTCTAAAGTAAAAATAGATTTATTAAGTAGTGTAATTGACTATAACGAAAATATAGAAAAACAAAATAAAAAGATATTATCAACTACAGATATAGAAGAAGTTAAAGAGTGTTTTAAAAATTTTGGTTTTAAAGAAGATATGTTAAAATTTATTGATAGGAATAAAGAAGAAATATCTAGAAATATTGATTTAAGTAATACAAGAGAAATATTAACTTATTTATCAAGTAAAAAAATATTAGATAAATTTTCTAAAGGAGCCTTACTAGCAATTGTTTTATATAGTAATGTAAGTACAATTAATAAACGATATGAGGATTTAAAAGCCCGTAAAGCTTTATTTACACCACTTTTTGAAATGCCTAGTATATGGGTAAACAATTTACCTAAAAAGATAAGAGTAAGACACAAATCATCATCAAAAAAGAAAAATGAAAGTAATAACAATAATAGATTACGAGTTTATGCTAGTAAAATATCTTATGAGGAAATGTTATCTAATGAACAATATTTAACAAGTATGGGTCTTAACGTTTCTATTTCTAATAAAACTAATATTAAAGTATTAGAAACACCAAGAGAAAAAATAGAAGAAAACTTGAACACCTATAAATTATATGGATTCTTTGAAGCTAGAGCTAAGTCTACTTTACCACCATCAATATTTTCTTTTACTAAAGTAGCAGATAAATGTGATAAGTTAATAGAAGTAGGCCTATTACATAATGCTAATAATAATTATACTATAACTTTCCCAACTATAATTAATACTATGAGAGAAGAAAATTTTGCCCTTCTTTACAAATTAAAAAGAGAAAATAGTATAGATAATTATTATAATATTATTTTTTCACAATATAGAAAAGATAAACAATTACTAAATAGCTGTCTAACACATAAATCATCTAAAAAATTCGGCTATAATCTTGGAACATCTGAAGAAATAGATGCTTTTAAACAAGAGCATTTTATAGAGCAAATGGATGATAGATATATTCCTAATGCTAGTAGATATGAAGATATTATTACAAGAGAAAACCCTATTAATTATCAAGATGACATATTAACAGATGAAAAGATAAAGAAGTTAGAAGAACAATATAGAGTAGATAATAATCCATATCAATATAAAATTGGTAATGAAATAATATCTAGATTAAAAGTTTTAAGGTGTTATAGCACTTTAAAATCAAAAGGAATTACTGATGATAATGCCTTACTATATTCTGTTACTAGGGGAATGTATCTTGATGAAGAAACATTTAATATGCTTAAAACATCAGTAAAAGGAAGAGGTGAGTATGGATGGAGTATTTAACTAAATATAACTTAACTACTGAAGATATAAGAGATATTACTAGCTCTATAGATGAAGATGATAAACTAGAGTTAGATTTAAATGAAGAAAGAGTATCATCGATAATAGACTACTTCCTCTCAATAGGGATCACTAATATAAAAGATATTATTATAACCAAACCTAATTTATTTTATGATGATGTTAACTCTATAAAGGAAAGAATAGAGAAATATTCTAATACTAATATCCTTGAACTACTTAAAGAAGACCCTATAAATTTTGATTTAATAGGTATGTAATTTAAAACTTTAGTCTTTTCGGCTGGAGTTTTTATATTAAAAAATATTTGTAAGTATATAGTCATAATGATATAATAACGACTGAAGGAGAAGACTTGTGAATAAATGAATATAAGTTAAAAGAATGTAAAATGAAAAAAGGTGATTAGATATGTTTAAATTAGTCTCAAAATTTAAGCCAAGTGGAGACCAACCTGAAGCAATAAAAGAATTAGTAGAAGGAATAAAAGAAGGTAAAAAAGAACAAGTTTTATTAGGAGCGACAGGAACAGGTAAAACTTTTACCATGGCTAACGTTATTAAAGAAGTTAACAAACCAACTTTAATTCTTGCCCATAATAAAACTCTAGCAGGACAACTTTATAGTGAAATGAAAGAGTTATTCCCTGAAAATAATGTTGAGTACTTTGTCTCATACTACGACTATTACCAACCGGAAGCTTATGTTCCTAGCACTGATACTTATATTGAAAAAGACTCATCTATAAATGATGAAATAGATGAATTAAGACATGCTGCAACCTCTGCCCTATTATCATCAAAAGATACCATCGTTGTTGCTAGTGTCTCTTGTATCTATGGTATTGGAGAAGTAGAAGAGTATAAAAATAAAATGTTAACTCTAAGAGTAGGAGAAGAAATAGAGAGAAATGAAGTTTTAGTAAAACTTGTGGAAATGCAATATGCAAGAAATGATTTAGACTTTCATCGTGGTACTTTTAGAGTAAGAGGAGATGTCTTAGAAATAATTCCTACTAATCAAAATCAAACAGGTTATAGAATAGAGTTTTTTGGTAGTGAAATAGATAGAATTAGTGAAATAGATGTCTTAACAGGAACAGTAATCTCTAATAAGAAAAATATTAGTATCTTCCCAGCTAGTCACTTTGTAATTAGTGATGATAAATTAAAAGAGGCAATTAAAAGGATAAAAAAAGAACTAGCAGAACGTTTAGAAGAACTTAAGAGTCAAAATAAGTTACTAGCAGCAGAACGTCTTGAACAGAGAACTAACTATGATATAGAAATGCTAGAAGAAACAGGATTCTGTCATGGTATTGAAAACTATTCAGCACCTATGGCAGGACGTAAACCAGGTGAAACTCCTACAACTCTTATGGACTTTTTTGGTGATGATTACTTGTTAATAGTAGATGAGTCCCACGTAACCTTACCTCAAGTAAGAGGAATGTATAATGGTGATAGAGCAAGAAAACAAAACTTAGTCGACTATGGATTTCGCCTACCTAGTGCCCTTGATAACCGTCCTTTAAAGTTTGATGAATTTGAAAAGAAAATCAAACAAGCCATCTATGTATCAGCAACTCCTGGTGATTATGAACTTGAAAAAACACATGGTGAGTATGTTGAACAAATCATTAGACCTACAGGACTACTTGACCCAACTATTGAAGTTAGAAAGACAGAAGGACAAATAGATGACTTAGTAGGAGAGATAAATGACCGTATTAAGAAGAATGAAAGAGTCTTAATTACTACTTTAACTATTAGAATGAGTGAAGAGTTAACAAACTATTTAAAAGACTTAGATATAAAAGTAGCATATCTTCATACAGAAATAAAAACTCTAGAGCGTTTGCAAATTATTCATGACTTAAGATGTGGTATCTATGATGTCGTTGTTGGAATTAATCTACTTCGTGAAGGTATAGATATTCCTGAAGTATCATTAATCGCTATATTAGATGCTGATAAAGAAGGATTCTTAAGAAGTGAGAGAAGTCTTATTCAAACAATAGGACGTTGTGCTAGAAATGCAAATGGCCATGTTATTATGTATGCAGATAATATAACAGACTCTATGGATAAAGCCATTAAAGAGACAAAACGTCGTCGCGAAATCCAAGAAACTTATAATAAAGAACATGGCATCGTTCCTAAAACAATTGAAAAAGAAATAAGAGAAGTAATTAGTAATGTCGATACAAAAGACTCTACTAAACCTAAGAAGAAATTAACTAAACAAGAAAAGATGTTAGAAATTGAGCGAATTGAAACTGAAATGAAAGAAGCAGCTAAGAACCTTGACTTTGAACGTGCCATGGAATTAAGGAATGCTTTATTTGAAATGAAGAGTGAATAGTATATTTTCCACAGAAACTGTGAAAAAAGTATAGAAGATAAAAAAGATTATCAACAATATTTGTGGAAAAAGTAATATTTAAAACATTTATTAACAAATATATGGTACAATTCTATTAGAGAGGAAGAGATATAACTGTGGATAAAATGGAACAAGCTAAAATGAATGCTATGGATATTTTAAAAGAGGTTAAACCAATTTATCAAGAAAGCCTTAATAACAATTTTGATTTAGATGAGAATACAAGAGAAAGTTTAAAAAGTTTCTTTGATAACACTAGTGAATACGTTTTAATGAAGTCTTTATCTGAATATCAGGAAAAGTTACTAAAACATAAAGAAAAAAATAATATCAGTAATTTTACTATAGAAGTTCTAGCAATATCAAAGTCTAATATGACAAAAAGTGCAAGACTATATTTATTATCTTTATATATTGATAAACTAGTTGAATATGATTTTGAAAGTTTAGGGTTAACTAGCATAGATATTATAAAGAAATATACATCTTATCAAGATATTGATATACACATTGTTTATGGCCTATTAGATATATTTAAAGACCCTGATTCTTGCTATAAATTAAAACTAAGTTTTTCACCATTAAAACTCTGTATTAAAGAAAATCAACATAATAGTAAAATAAAAGTATATGAACAGATGATAGAAGAATAAAAAGTTTACTTCAATTCGCAAAATTTAAATAACTAAATTGTCAAAGAGCATAACAAAGCTAGAGAGTCAATAATTGTTTCAACTGGTCTCTCATTTTTTTTGATAATTCAACATATAAATCTAAAAGCTCATCTTGATAAAAAATAGCAAAGTAATCATTAACAATAATAGCAGTTCTAACACCTTTAACTATATATAATCCTTTTCTTTCTTCTACTATAAAGTTTTTACCAATATAACTTTTTCCTTCCTCACTTTCTTTATAAACCTGATATAAGTTATAACTTAATAAACTTAACATTATTATAAAACTAATTATTATATATTTAGTACTTTTATAAGTGTTTAATCCCCAAAAATCTTTCAATTGTCTAAAGTCTTCTTCAATTTCAGATCTCATTTCATATAATCTTATAATTTCATTAGCATCTATATTAGTATCATTTGTTATTATAACTGCATATGCATATTTTTCATCTCCATCAATTATTTCTTCGTCAGTTAAAACTTTTTTGTTAAGTTTTTTATCAAATCTTATAACACATGCATTTATTTTATATTCTAGTTTTACCTTATCTATTTTTTTAGTTTTATCATTATCAGTTAGCCAAAATAATTCAAGGTTTTCTACTAAAACTATATCTTGTCCTTTTCTCTTAGAATTAGGATGCTTTTTCCATTCATTTTTACTTATTGCTTCTTCTTTAGCAGCTTTATATATCTCCATATTTTTCTTTATTGGTATAATAACATTTATTTTTTTCCCTACTAATTTTCTAAAAGTTAAAATATCTAAAAAGCCTCTATCTTCTAATAGATAATCTCCTTCTTTTAAATATTTTGTATTTATAATCATTTCTTTACTCATATCTAAATCATGGTTTTTTGCTGTACTCATACATATTTCTTCAGTAACACCACCATTAGGTGTTACACCTCTTAATAATCCTATTTTATATCCTCTTAGTTTTTTACCACCTTTGTAAGTTACACTGCTTCCTTCATAATTACAATTATCTAAATTAACATCTAAAACACTACAATCTAAAATATGGATATTTGACTCTATTCCTGCTTTGCTTAAATATGATTTTGTTATTTTATTAAAGAATTTTATAAAATCGTTATTAAACTCTATTTCTTCTTTATCATTTTGTTCATATCTGTTTAGAAATGCTCTTACATTTGCTTCCTTTAATAAACTTTTATCTTTATCATATTCAATATTTATATTCAATTTATTTATAACTTCTTCACTTGTTAATGCAAGGGATAATTCTGAAATAGAGAATTGTTGTTTCATCCTTGCTTGCATTCCTGCCATAACAAAAAGCGCTATCTCTAGTTTTGAATTATACTTTCTCTTTTCTTCTAAATTATCTGTTACTATATCTGTAAAATTAAATACTTTCTCATTATAATCAAGTACCTTATCTGATAAATTTGGTACTATGTTAAAAGCATTTATTTTATTAGCTTCTTCTTTTGTTAATATTTTTATTACTTTTTCTTTATCATATTTTTTCATCATTTTAAAACACCAACCCTTTTACTATATATAAATTATACAGTATTTGTTGGTGTTTCTTCAATTATTTAAATTTTGCGAATTGAAGAAAAGTTTAGAAAAACACTTGACTACCAGTATACTTTGTGATAATGTATGCTTAAGCACTGAAAAGTGTTTTTCTTTTAGAAAAAAATACAAAGGAAGATGTGTATATGGCAAAGAAAAAAGAAGAAACTAAAGAAATGAAAAAAGACTCTTTAAAAGAAGTATCTAAAAAAGAAACTAAAAAGACTTCTTCTAAAGGAAAAAAGAAAGAAAAGGGAAATATATTTGAAAGAATAGCTAACTTTTTTAGTGGTGTTAAAACAGAGTTTAAACGAGTAAAATGGCCATCAAGAAAAGAAATGGTTAAATACTCTATTGCAACAATAGTATTTATTATCTGTTGTTCATTATTCTTCTATTTAATAGATGTAATATTAGCAGCACTACACTCATTAGGTAAATAGAAAGGAAACATGATTATGGAAAAACAATGGTATGTCGTTAATACTTATTCAGGACATGAAAAGAAAGTTCAAGAAAAACTTTTAATGCGTGCTGAATCTATGAATATGCAAGATTATATATTTAGAGTAATTGTTCCAGAACAAGAAGAAACTGAGATTAAAGATGGAGTAAAAAAGACTAAAGTAAAGAAACTATTCCCAGGATATATCTTAGTGGAAATGATTATGACAGATGAAGCTTGGTATATAGTACGTAATACTCCAGGAGTTACAGGCTTTATCGGTTCAAGTGGTAAAGGTGCAAAACCTACTCCATTACAACCTAGTGAAGTAGACCATATCTTAAAGAACATGGGTATTAGCAGAATTGATATTGATAAAGAATTACAACCAGGAACTAAAGTTAAAATCATCGGTGGACCATTTACAGGAATGTATGGAGTTATCGAAGAAGTTGATAGTGCTAATGAGAAAATTGTTCTTAATGTTGACTTGTTTGGACAAGAAACTCAAGTTGAAGTTGAATTAACACAAATAGAAAAAGCATAAAAGTCTTGTCAAACAAGAAAAATTATGCTATTATTTAGGGGCTATATTAATTTGATATAGATTAATATTAGTGGGAAGCAAAAAGTGCATTAAATGCAAAATATCAGGATTTAACATTCTTGATATTGAAATGTGAAAAGCTATTATAACCACTCGCGAAAACGAGTAAGAAAGGATGTGTTTTTCGTGGCAAAGAAAGAAGTTGTAAAGAAAATAAAGTTACAAATTCCTGCAGGGAAAGCAACACCTGCTCCACCAGTTGGAACAGTTTTAGGACCTGCTGGAATCAATTTACAGGAATTTTGTACTAAATATAACGATGCAACTAGAGATAAGATGGGAGATATTTTACCAGTTGAAATTTCTATTTATGAAGATAGAAGCTTTGACTTTGTTATTAAGACTCCACCAGTTCCATTCTTAATTAAGAAATATGCAAAAATCAACAAAGGTTCAACTAAAGGAAAGAATGAAACAGTTGCAACACTTACAGACGCTCAAGTAACAGAAATAGCTGAAATCAAGTTACCAGACTTAAACTGCTATGATTTAGAAGCAGCTAAAAAGACAGTAATTGGAACAGCTAAAAACATGGGTGTTGCCGTAGAAGAAAAGAAAGAAGATTAAAAACTAAACATATAGGTTATACCTATGTGGGAGGATGTAACACTAATTGCTTACCCGAATAACCACATAAGGAGGAAAAATAATGAAAAGAAGAAGTAGAAAATATAGTGAAGCTGCTACTAAAGTAGAAAAGAATAAACTATATACTAAAGAAGAAGCCGTAAAATTAGTTAAAGAAACTAGTATTACTAAATTTGATTCTTCAGTAGAAGTTGCAATGAACTTAAATCTTGATACTAAAAAAGCAGACCAACAATTACGTGGTGCTATTGTTCTACCTAAAGGAACAGGTAAAACAAACCGTGTTTTAGTTATTGCTAAAGGTGATAATGCTAAAAAGGCTACAGAAGCTGGAGCAGACTATGTTGGAGATCAAGATTACTTAGATAAAATTGCTAATGAAAATTGGTTTGAATTTGATACTATGATTGCAACTCCAGATATGATGCCTTTACTTGGTAAGTTAGGACGTATCCTAGGACCAAAAGGATTAATGCCTAACCCTAAAACAGGAACAGTAACAACAGATGTTGCTAAAGCAGTAACAGATGCTAAAGCAGGACGTGTTGAATACCGTACAGATAGTTTTGGTAATATCCATACTATCATTGGTAAAGTATCATTTACTGAAGAAGACCTATTAGCAAACCTAAATGCTGTAGTTAGTCAAATTATTAAAATTAAACCTGCTACAGTAAAAGGAGACTATATTAAAAATATATCTATTTCATCTACTATGGGTCCTGGAATTAAGATTCAAATTAATTCTTTTGACAAATAGAAGATTATAGAATATAATAAGAAAGAAATCAGTTAACAAGTACCCAAGACAGTAGGTAAAAACGTAAATCCTACCGAGGACTATTCTTAATAAATAAAAGTTCTTGGGAAAATTCCAAGAACTTTTAACCTTTCTAGGGACTATGAACTGACAAGAAAATAGGAGGGAAAATATGGCTAATCAAAAAATCTTAGCAAAGAAGCAAGAAGTTATTGATGAAATTAAAGATAATGTTAATAATAATGCTACTTTTGTATTATTTGATTATCGTGGTCTAACAGATGCTGAGATTAAAGAGCTAAGACGTGCCCTAAGAGATGCAGGTGCTACTTATAAAGTATATAAAAATACTTTAATGGCTAGAGCATTCAATGATTTAAACATTGATGTTAAAGAAGCTTTAGAAGGACCAAGTGCATTTGCTTATAGTACTGACCAAATAGCTCCAATCAAAGTATTATCTGATTTTGCTAAAGACCATGAGAAATTAACATTAAAGATTGGTTATGTTGATGGCGAAATTGCAGATCAAGCTAAACTTGCTGAATATGCAAAGATTCCATCAAGAGATGGCTTACTTACTATGCTTGCAGGTGGTATGATAGGACTTGTTCGCGACCTATCTATCTGCTTAAATTTATATAGTGAACAAAAAGAAAAAGAAGAAAATTAATTATAAGGAGGAAAATAAAATGGCAAAATTAACAAAAGAAGAATTTATTAGCTCATTAAAAGAAATGAATCTTTTAGAAATTAAAGAATTAGTAGACGCAATGAAAGAAGAGTTTGGTGTAGATCCATCAGCTGTTGCAGTTGCTGCTCCAGGAGCTGCTGGTGCTCAAGAAGATGCTGCTCCATCTACAGTTACAGTATCAATTACTGATGCAGGAGCTGCTAAAGTTGCAGTAATCAAAGTAGTTCGTGAAATTACAGGACTAGGATTAAAAGAATCTAAAGATTTAGTTGATAATGCTGGTTCACCAATTAAAGAAAACATTTCTGTTGAAGAAGCTAATGAAATTAAAGCTAAATTAGAAGAAGCTGGTGCTACTGTTGAAGTTAAGTAATTAGCTTCTTTTTTGTTTTAACTAAATAATCACAAAGTTTACACTTATAACTTATTTTGTCGTTTTCTTTTCTTTTTGTTTGTGATAAACTTAATAATAGAGGAGGTATAGAAATGGCAAAAAAGGAGAAGAAAAAAGGCAATATATGTCTTAATATCTGTATTGGATTATTACTTGCACTATTTATTTGTATAATAGCATATATTAGTGTGTATAGTGCCAACTTAAAAGTACGTAGTGAAGAAAGCAATAAAACTGAAGAAATTGAAGATAATACAGAAAGTGAAGTTCAAAGTTACTCCTTAGATTTTGATACTAGTAATATAAGCAATGGAGGAGAAAATTCATACACTTTAGCAAACTATAGTGGAACTATTAATGTTAGTATTGATGAAACTGGAAAAGTTGCTACATTAAGTTATAACAGAGCTACTCTTTCTAATACTTATTTATTAAATTGGGACCTAACTGGTGTAGAAGAAGGTGTTTTAGAAAGTCAAACGATAACTTTTAATAACAAAGTAAATGATGTTTTATTTAGTGGTATTGGACAAGATAGAACAGGCGATGTTATCTTATTCTTAATGGAAGATGGAACAATTGCCTATATTCCTGTATATCAAACATTATCTACTAATGGAGCAGAAGGACTTACAACATATCAAACTATATCAAGTATCAAAGATGTAGTTAAGTTCTATACAGCTAATGCTACATCCGGAACAAGTAGTAGTGTTACTATTCTTGCTCAAACCAAAGATGGAACACTTTATGACCTAGCACCTATGATAAACGATGCAAGTAATAACGAGTAGAAGAGGAAAGCAAACCTCTTTTTCTTTTATGTAAAACTTGCTATAATTGATTAGAAGGAGAATGTCATGAAACTTAAAATAATTTATTCAAAACGAGAAGATGGAATTATGTCAGATGATAAAACATTTTATCCAAATCTATTAGAAGAAGAAAGAAAAAATAAGTTTGAGTTAAATAAGAAGAACTTTTTACAAAAACACAATTTAGATAATGTCAATATATTAATACCAGTTCAAAACACAATTTATGAAGAACAAGATGAAACATTTAATTATAAAGATGGAACTTACGAAATATTAACAAAAGAAAATGTTACAAAATATTTAAAAGGTGAGAAATACTTTCATGATGATTTTTTAATTATGGATAGTAGTATAAAGAATATTTTGGTAGCAGACAAAGTAGAGGATTGTCCTATGTTAATTTTACTAGCAAAAATAAATGAAAAAACTGGATGCTAACTATCGCTCATTGTGGAGGTGAATATATAAATAGACTATTACCTAAGCAGATGGTAGATTCCCTAATAAAGGAAAGTAAAGTTGACCCTAAAAATATAGAAGCATATATTACCCCATGCATTGCAAAAGAAAGTTATGTTTATGGCAAATATCCCCCAGTTGCTACAAACAAAGATGCTTGGAAAAATGCAATTGAAAAAAGAGAAGATTTGTATTATATAGATTTAAGAGAAGCTATCATCAATCAGTTATTAAAAAAAGGTCTAAAAAAGGAAAATATTACAGTTTCAAACAAAGATACAAGAACAGATGATGATTTCTATTCTCATGTTGCCTATAAGAAAGGAAATATAAGTAAAAATGGTAGATTTATAGCAGGTGCCGTTTTTCTTGATTAAGTATTATGAAATGTCCTAACTGTAAAAAAGAATATAAAGACATTTTATTTAGTTGCCCATATTGTGGAGCGATAAATAAAGAAATATATAAAGATATAAAAGAAGTAGATTTAAAGAAAAGTTCATATGAAAGTTTTAAAGATGATGTAAGAAATAAGAAGTTTAGTTTTAAGAAGGAAATACCTCTTTTAATTATAAGTATCATCATGATATTACTAGCATATTTCTTAAGTTATTATTACTTTACTTATATTGAAGATAATCATTTTCTTTTTAAGATTATAACTAATTATCCTTTGTGGCTAATAATATTTATTCCGCTAGCATTATTCCTATATTATAAGAGTTTCTCTTTACTATCATTAATATTAAACTTATACTTTAGTATCTTTGTAGGAGTTAGTATTTGTTTTTCTTTTTTTCTACCAGTAGCATTTTCAAATAATGGGCATGTAGTTTATCTATCTTTATTATCAATTCCAATAGTAATAATTATAGTCTTTACCATATTTAAGCTTGTAAGAACTATTATTAAAAAGAAATTATTAAATCATCATGCTATAAGTTATCTTGTATTTATGATATCCACATTATACCTTCTAGTTACAATGATTACTATTATTATAAGAATAACTTGTTATTAAATCTTTTCTTTCTATATAAATTGTGTTAATATAAAACACATTAGAAAAGAGGACTTATAATGATAGTAAATAATTTAAGAATTAATAAAATAAAATTTGAATATTTACTAAAAAATATAAAGCCTGTAGAGCAGATTAAAGATAAACAGGAGATAACAGTAGATATTGATAAATTAACAATAGATGAAAAATATAAACCATACATAAAAGAGTTTGTTAAAAAGACTAGTACTAACTTTAATTTTAGAAATCCAAATGAAAAATTAGAGACATTAGCTATTAAACCAAGGCCACTATTGCATACTTTAATTTTTCCAACTAGTGATGCAGATTATAATATTTTAAACAATAAAATTTATGTAGGGAAAAATATAGATGATTCTATATATCATGAACTATTTCATGTATTTACTACTTATAAAAAAAATTCTTTCTCACTATATTCTGGATTTAATTATACAAATATACATACTGATATAGCGAGAAGATCAAATGAAGGATACACAGACTTATTAGCGAATCGATATTTTGATAGTGTAATTTCGTATATGATAGAAGCAAATATTGCTAGGAAAACGGAGATAATATTAGGAGAAAAAAATATGCAAGATTTCTATGCTTCTAATAATTTGTATGCAATAATTAAATTCTTATCAAAGTTTTCATCTGAAGAAGAGACAATTGCATTCATTAGTTCTATAGACAAACTAAGTATATATAGAAATAATATAAAAAGATCTATACAAATTATGAATATATTATCAAATTATTTAGTTGATGTATATTTGAATGTTTTAATTGAATCTTATTCACGAGGTAAGTTCGATAAAGCCGATATTAATATTTTCTTATCAATATTTAATGAAGAATTTACTAAATATGCATTTTATAATGATGATATTGAAAAAGAATATTTAAGAAGTTCTGACTATCTTGATATAACTTCAAAACTGTCAAATGGCAATTTTCAGGAACAACTTCGAAAAAAAGTGTTGACGAAATAGAAAAAATAGTGTATTATAACACTACGAAAGGAGACAAACTATATACTTTTAGTATAATGGCTTGTCTCTTTCTTTGTTTAGAGGTGATGTCAATGAGTCATTATTTTGAAAATGACCAGAATCTCCCTAGTAATTTAAAGAAAACTACAACAACCATTTTTAATCAGAACTTTATTTTTTATACGGATAATGGTGTCTTTGCCAAACATGGTCTTGACTATGGTAGTAGATTACTTTTAGAGTCTATTGCCTATGAAGAATTAAAAGGACCAGTACTCGATGTTGGTTGTGGTTATGGGGTACTAGGAATTATTGTTAATAAAAAAACTAACTTAGAAGTTGATATGATAGATGTTAATAAAAGAGCATTGCATCTATCTAAAAGAAATATTAAAGAAAATAAATGTACTAATATAAATGCATTTCTTAGTGACTGTTATCAAAACGTCACAAGAAAATATAAAACTATTATTACTAATCCACCGATTAGAGCAGGTAAAAAAATAGTTTATGACATCTTACTTAATGCTAGAAGTCATTTGGAACCTGATGGGGTAATGTACTTAGTAATAAGAAAAGAACAAGGAGCAAAGTCGACAATTTCCGACTTAAAAAAATACTATGATGTAAGTATTGTTAATAAAAGTAAAGGTTTTTATATAATAGTTGCAAAAATGTGTTGACTTGTTGAAGAGTTTATGCTAATAATATAAATTGGCAATGTATTATTTTTTGGAATAATAAATGTAAAAAACTATGGTAATGGGGTGAATTTTAGTGTCATATAAAATTGTAAAATATGGAAAAAAACGTGAAAGAAGAAATTATTCAAGAATAAGAAATACTTATGAGCTAAAGGATTTATTGGAAATCCAGAAAAAATCATATGATTGGTTTATTACAACAGGAATAAAAGAAGTTTTTGAAGACTTATTCCCAGTTGAAAACTTTTCAGGTACACTATCTTTAGAGTTTGGAGATTATCATTTTGAAGAACCAAGATATTCAATTAAAGCTAGTAAAGATAGAGAAACTACTTATGCAGCACCACTTAAGGTAGAAGTGCGTCTTTTTAATCGTGAGACAGGTGAAGTAAAAGAACAAGAAATCTTCTTAGGTGATATGCCTATTATGACTGATAGTGGTACATTTATAATTAATGGAGCAGAACGTGTAGTTGTATCTCAATTAGTTCGTTCTCCAAGTGTATACTATAATAGAGAAATCGATAAAAATGGTCGTGAGTTAATCACATCACAAATTATTCCTACACGTGGTACATGGTTAGAGTTTGAAGCAGATGCTAGAGATGTATTATATGTAAGAATAGATAGAACTAGAAAAGTAACCTTAACAACATTATTACGTGCTTTTGGACTTTCTAGTGATGAAGATATCTTAAAACTATTTGGTGAAGATGACTTCCTTAAAAATACTATTGCAAAAGATGCAACTAAAAACTTAGATGAAGCCTTAATTGAAATCTATGAAAAATTAAGACCAGGTGAACCTGCAACACTAGATTCATCTAAAAACCATATCATAACAAGATTCTTTGATGAGTTTAGATATGACCTTGCTAAAGTAGGACGTTATAAATTTAATCGTAAATTAAATATTGTAGATCGTCTATTAAATCAAACACTTGCAGAAGATATAGTAGTTGATGATGAGGTTAAATATCCTAAAGGAACAGTTGTAACTAAAGAGATTTTAGAAGATTTAAGAGAAATCTTTAAGAATGGTTATGGTGTAGAAGAAGCTAAGATTAATGATGAGCTTGATACATACAATAAAATTCAAAAAGTTACTATCTATGACCCAAATGATAAGAAGAAAAAACTAATTGTTATTGGTAATGATCAGACAATTGATTCTAAACGCCTAACAATATCAGATGTTTATGCAGCAGTATCATATTACTTAAACTTATTACATGGAGTAGGTAATTATGATGAAATTGACCATTTAGGTAATCGTCGTGTTAGACAGGTAGGAGAACTATTACAAAATCAATTTAGAATAGGTATCTCTCGTATGGAAAGAGTTATTCGTGAGAGAATGACTACTCAAGAGATGGAAGAAGTAACTCCTAAAACATTAATCAATATTCGTCCAGTTACCGCTGCTATGAAAGAATTCTTTGGTTCATCTCAACTATCACAATTCATGGACCAAACTAACCCTATCGCTGAACTTACTAATAAACGTCGTTTGTCAGCTTTAGGACCAGGTGGACTTTCTCGTGATAGAGCCGGTGTAGAAGTACGTGACGTTAATGCTTCTCACTATGGTAGAATCTGTCCTATTGAGTCACCAGAAGGACAAAACATTGGACTTATTACATCACTTGCAAGTTATGCTAAAATTAATGAATATGGATTTATTATGACTCCATATCGTAAAGTTGTTGATTGTAAGATAACAGATGAAGTAGTTTACTTAACAGCAGATGAAGAACAAGACTATATCATCTCTCAATCAACAGTTAATACTAATGAAGATAATGTTATTATTGATAAACAAGTTGCAGCACGTTTCCGTGATGAAAACATTCTTGCAAAACCTGAACAAGTAGATTACATCGATGTATCACCTCAACAAGTTGTATCAGTAACAACAAGTTGTATTCCATTCCTAGAGCATGATGATGCAACTCGTGCTTTGATGGGTGCCAACATGCAACGTCAAGCAATGCCATTATTAAAAACAGAAGCTCCATTCATTGGAACAGGTGTTGAACATATCGCTGCCAAAGACTCAGGAGTATGTATTATCGCTAAAGCTGATGGTATAGTTGACTATGTTGATGCTAAGAAGATAGTTATCGCTAATGCTAAAGGTAAAGATACATATTACCTTGCTAACTTTGAACTTGCAAACTCTAGTATTTGTTCACATCAAAGACCAATTGTTAGAGTTGGAGATAAAGTTAAGATGGGTGATATTATCGCTGATGGTAATAGTTGTGATAATGGAGAACTTGCTTTAGGTAAAAATGTTGTAGTCGCTTTCATGACTTTCAATGGTTATAACTATGAGGATGCTGTAATATTAAATGAAAACCTAGTTAAAGATGATAAATATACATCTCTACATCTAGAAGACTATGAGATGCAATGTCGTGAAACTAAACTAGGACCAGAAGAAATTACTCGTGATATTCCAAATGTTAGTGAAGAAGCTAAGAAGAACCTTGATGAAAATGGTATCGTTACAATTGGTACTGAAGTTAAAGAAGGAGATATCTTAGTTGGTAAAGTAACTCCTAAAGGAATGGCTGAGTTATCTAGTGAAGAGAAACTATTACATGCTATATTTGGTGAAAAGACTCGTGAAGTTAGAGATACATCACTTCGTGTACCACACGGTGGAGACGGTATTGTTCACGATATTAAGATTTACTCTCGTAAAGATAATGATGAACTACCAGCAGGTGTATCTAAAGTAATAAGAGTTTATATCATCCAAAAACGTAAAATCCAAGTAGGAGATAAAATGTCAGGTCGTCATGGTAACAAAGGTGTTATTTCTCTTATCTTACCTCAAGAAGATATGCCTTACTTACCAGATGGACGTCCAGTAGATATTATGCTTAATCCACAAGGTGTTCCATCTCGTATGAACTTAGGACAAATCCTAGAATTACATATGGGTATGGCTGCTAAGAAGTTAGGCGTACATATCGCAACACCAGTCTTCGATGGTGCTCATATCGATGATATTGAAGAAATCATGGCCGAAGCTGGAATGGACCCTGATGGTAAAACCGTTCTATATGATGGACGTACTGGTGAACCATTCGATAACCGTATCTCTGTTGGTGTAATGTACATGATTAAACTACATCACATGGTAGATGATAAACTACATGCTAGAAGTACAGGACCTTACTCCTTAGTAACACAACAACCACTTGGAGGTAAAGCTCAGTTCGGTGGCCAAAGATTTGGAGAAATGGAAGTTTGGGCTCTATATGCTTATGGTGCTGCCTATACACTTCAAGAGATGATGACTGTTAAATCAGATGATGTCGTTGGACGTGTCAAAGTCTATGAAGCCATCGTTAAAGGAGAAGAAGTTAATAGAGCAGGAGTTCCAGAATCATTTAGAGTATTAATGAAAGAGTTCCAAGCTTTAGGACTTGATATCTCAATTATTAATGAAGAAGGAGAAAGCCTTGGCTTAAAACAAATAGAAGAAAGTGATGATGAGGTAGAAGAACCTTTAAATGAAGAAGTAAACATCACTAAAATAAATACAGAAGAGGCTAAAGAAGAAAATTCTGAAACAGAAGAAACAGATGAGGCTTCTTTAGAAGATGAAGAACAGCCTGATGAAGAATTAATAAATGTAGAAGACGAATTAAGTAAAGGAGATGAGGAATAATGATAGAAGTAAATAAATTTGATGCTATTAGAATTGGTATCGCTTCTCCTGAAAAAATTCGTGAATGGAGTTATGGTGAAGTAAAAAAACCAGAAACAATTAACTATCGTACTCTTCGTCCAGAACGTGATGGCTTATTCTGTGAGAAAATCTTTGGACCAACTAAAGATTATGAATGTGCCTGTGGAAAATATAAAAGAGTTCGTTACAAAAATATCGTATGTGACCGTTGTGGTGTCGAAGTAACAAAATCTAAAGTAAGACGTGAGAGAATGGGACATATTGAACTTGCTAGTCCTGTCTCTCATATCTGGTTCTTTAAAGGAGTACCTTCAAGAATGGGACTTGTTCTTGATATGAGTCCAAGAGACCTTGAAGAAGTATTATACTTTGTTAGTTATGTAGTAATTGATAAAGGAAATGCTCCACTTGAAAATAAGCAAACCCTATCTGAAAAAGAATATCGTGCCTACTATGAAAAATATGGTAACGGTTTCAAAGTGGGTATGGGTGCAGAAGCCATTAAAGAACTACTTAAGAAAGTAGACTTAAAACATGATATTGATGAAATAAATAAAGAATTAGAAACTGCTCAAGGACAAAAGAGAACTAGACTATTAAAAAGACTAGATGTCCTAGATGCTTTCTATCGTTCAAATCAAAAACCTGAATGGATGATTCTAGACTGTATTCCTGTAATACCTCCAGAACTTCGTCCTATGATTCAACTTGATGGTGGACGTTTTGCGACAAGTGATTTAAACGATTTATATCGTCGTGTTATTAATCGTAATAATCGTTTAAAGAAACTAATAGACTTAGGTGCTCCTGGTATCATCATTCAAAATGAAAAGAGAATGTTACAAGAAGCAGTTGATGCTCTATTCGATAATGGACGTCGTGGTAGAAGTGTAACAGGTGCCGGAAATCGTGCTTTGAAATCACTTTCTAGCATGTTAAAAGGTAAACAAGGACGTTTCCGTCAAAACCTATTAGGTAAACGTGTTGACTATTCAGGTCGTTCAGTTATCGTTGTTGGACCATCACTTAAGATGTATCAATGTGGTATTCCAAAAGAAATGGCTCTAGAATTATTTAAACCACACGTTATCAATGGTTTAGTTGACCGTGATATCGCTCATAACATCAAAGCTGCTAAACGTCTTATTGAAAATAGAGACCCAGTAGTTTGGGATATTGTAGAAGATGTAATTAAAGAACATCCTGTATTATTAAACCGTGCCCCTACACTACATAGATTAGGTATCCAAGCATTTGAACCAATCTTAGTAGGTGGTAAAGCGATAAGACTACATCCATTAGTTTGTCCTGCTTTCAATGCTGACTTCGATGGAGACCAAATGGCAGTACACGTACCATTATCAGAAGAAGCTCAGGCAGAAGCAAGAATGCTAATGTTAGGTTCAGGAAACATCTTGAAACCATCTGATGGAAAACCTATCGTTACTCCAGCCCAAGACATGGTTTTAGGTAACTACTATATAACTATGGAAAAAGCGGGAGAAGATGGTGAAGGAAGAGTATTTAAAGACTCTAATGAAGCTCTAATGGCTTATGAAAGACGTGAAATAACTCTTCATACAAGAATCGCCGTTCCTGTAGATTCATTTAAATATAAACTATTTACTTCATCTCAAAAAGGTAAATACTTAATAACAACAGTTGGTAAAATTAAATTTAATGAAATCTTACCAGATTCATTCCCATATATTAATGAACCAACAGATGATAATATTCAAAATATTACTCCTAATAAGTATTTCTTACCTAAAGGTGCTAATATTAAAGAAGAGATTAGTAAAATGCCTCTAGTTAAACCTTTCGCTAAAGGAACACTAGAAAAAGTAATCGACCAAGTATTTAAACGCTATAAAACTACAGAAACATCAGAAATGCTTGATAAGATGAAAGACTTAGGTTTCTATTACTCAACCATCGCTGGTATTACAATATCTATGAGTGATGTTGCAACAAGTGAACATAAACAAGAATATATTGATGAAGGACAAGCTTTAGTTAATAAAATCAATAAACAATATACTCGTGGTTTAATTACTGAAGAAGAACGTCATGAAAAAGTTATTGAAACTTGGTATGGAGTTAAAGATAAAGTTCAAGCTGAACTTGAAGAAATATCAGAACAAGAAGTAGATAACCCAATCTTCATCATGATGCACTCTAAAGCGCGTGGTAGTATTTCTCAGTTTACTCAAGTTGCTGGTATGCGTGGACTAATGCAAAAACCAAATGGAGACCCAATTGAAATACCAGTTATCTCAAACTTTAAAGAAGGACTATCAGTATCAGAATTCTTCTTATCAACTCACTCTGCTCGTAAAGGTAGTGCCGATACAGCATTAAAAACTGCAGACTCAGGTTACTTGACACGTCGTCTTGTTGATGTATCTCAAGATATCATCGTTAAAGAAGATGATTGTGGTACAGAACAAGGAGTTGTCGCTCGTGACTTTGTTAATGAGAAAACAGGAGCAGTTATTGAAAGTCTATATGACCGTATTGTTGGTAGATTTGCTAGCAAGAAAGTAATTAATCCTGAAACAAAAGAAGTAATTGTTGATAAAGATGAATATATCACAGAAGCACTTGCTGATAAAATAGTTGCAGCAGGTATTGAAGAAGTTGAAATTAGATCAATTCTTACATGTAACACTGAAAAAGGTGTATGCCGTAAATGTTATGGTAGAAACCTTGCAACAGGTAATATCGTTGAAATTGGTGAAGCAGTTGGTGTTATGGCTGCCCAATCAATCGGTGAACCTGGTACCCAACTTACCATGCGTACCTTCCATACAGGTGGAGTTGCTGGTGGTGAAGATATTACTCAAGGTCTTCCACGTGTTCAAGAGTTATTCGAAGCACGTAACCCTAAAGGTAAAGCAACTATCGCTGAAATTGATGGTAAAGTTACAAAAATTGCTGAAGATCATGGTAAATATAAAATCAGTATTACAAACAAAGTTGAAACTAAAGAACATACAACTAACTATGGTGCTAAACTTTGTGTAGAAAAAGGTGATACAGTTTCTTGTGGAGATAAATTAACAGAAGGAGCTATCTCACCAAAAGAATTATTAGATGTAACAGATCCAATTACAACACAAGAGTACATCTTAAAAGAAGTACAAAATACATATCGTTCTCAAGGTGTTGATATCGCTGATAAACATATCGAAATTATCGCTCGTCGTATGATTTCTAAGATTAGAATCGTAGAAGGCGGAGATACTAAGTTCTTACCAGGTTCTCTAGTTAACTTTAGAGAGTTTACAGAAGGTAATAAAGAAGTAATAATCAGTGGTAAACGTCCTGCAACAGGTCGTCCAGTACTACTTGGTATTACTAAAGCTTCTCTTGAAACAGATTCATTCTTATCAGCAGCATCATTCCAAGAGACAACAAGAATCTTAACAGATGCTGCAATTCATGGAAAAGTAGACCATCTTGAAGGATTAAAAGAAAACGTTCTAATAGGTAAATTAATACCAGCAGGAACTGGTCTAAAGAAATACCGTGATGTAGAATATACTCTAGAAGATGAGTTCGCTGATGAAGAACCTTTAGAAAAACTAGAAGATGAATTTATGGAATAGGTTAATCCTATTCCTTTTTTGTATACTCTTGTCAAATTTATTCACTTCTCTTTTATTTTTAGGTAACATTTGTTACAATGATATAAGAAGGGATTGGTTAAAATGCGTATAGGTGTTGATTTAGATGGCGTATTAAACGATATAGCAGAGTGGCATTTTGCCTGTGGATCTAAGTTTTGCTTAGAACAAAATATAAACCGAGGCTTTAATCCTAAAGGTTATTATATGGAAGAACAATTCCACTTAACAAGTGAAGAGAACATAGAGTTTTGGCGTCAATACATTTTTGATTTATTAATCGCTATTCCAATAAGACCCTATGCCAGTGAAGTTATTCATAAACTACGTAAAGATGGACACAAAATTATAATATTATCAGCAAGAGATAATCAATACTTAACTCATCAATACAGTGGTATGATAGATTACTATGTTAAAGCTTGGCTAGATAAGTATAATATTGAGTATGATGAGATAGTAATTAATACTAGTAATAAAAGAGAAAAATGTCTAAGTATAGGCCTTGACCTAATGATAGAAGATAAAGCTAGTAATGTTGATGATATTTCTAAGATTATCCCAGTTATGGTATTTGATGCTCCATATAATCAGGACTGTACAGGTAAAAATGTTATTAGAGTATATTCTTGGTATCAAATATATCAAGAGATAATAAATAAATTTGCTGCTGTAGAAATAATTTAATAAGAGGTGATAAAATGGGTAAACTGAATAATAGAGGTTTTGGTATGAGTACAATGTTAATATTTATAGGGATATTTATCATTGTCCTTATCGCTGTTATGGTTTTAGCCTATAATAATGGAATAGAAAAAGATTCTCCTGTAAAAACAGTGGAGAAAGAAGATGGTATGTTTGTACCAAGTGATGAAGAGGAGGAAAACTAATGAAAAAAGTTGCAATTAATGGGTTTGGAAGAATAGGAAGATTAGCATTTAGATTACTAGATGAAGATCCAGAAATGGAAGTAGTGGCTATTAATGATTTAACAGATGCAGAACAACTTGCTTACTTACTTAAATATGATACTTCACATAGAAGATATAAAGAAAATGAGATATCTTTTGAAGGAGATAATATTGTAGTAGGAGATAAAAAGATTAAAGTCTATGCTGAAACAGACCCAAATCTATTACCATGGAAAGATTTAGATATTGATATTGTATTAGAATGTACTGGTAAATTTACAAGTGATGAGAAAGCCATGGCTCATATCAATGCCGGTGCTAAAAAAGTAATAATATCAGCTCCTGCTAAAGGAGATGTTAAAACTATTGTCTATAATGTTAATCACGACATTTTAGATGGAAGCGAAAAGATTATCTCTGCTGCTAGTTGTACTACTAACTGTCTAGCACCTGTTCTAAAAGTATTAGATGATAACTTTGGTATTAAACAAGGATATATGACAACAGTTCACGCTTATACAAATGACCAAGCTACACTAGACGTTGCTCATAAAAAAGGAATAAAAGCACGTCGTGGTAGAGCAAGTGCTGCTAATATCGTACCTGCATCAACTGGAGCAGCTTCTGCTATTGGTAAAGTACTACCTAACCTTGAAGGAAAAATGGAAGGAGCAGCCATGAGAGTTCCTGTAACTACAGGTTCAGTTGTTGATTTAGTATTAAAACTTAATAAAAATACTACAGTTGAAGAAATCAATGAAGTATTAAAAAATAATACTAATGAAACTCTAGGTTATACAACTGATCCAATCGTTTCAAGTGATACAATAGGAATGCACTATGGTAGTTTAGTTGATAGTCTACTAACATCAATTAGTGAAGTAGATGGAGAACAACTAGTTAAAGTAGTAGCATGGTATGATAATGAAATGAGTTATACTGCACAGTATGTAAGAGTAGCAAAATACGTTGCAAATTTATAGGAGCTTTAGGCTCTTTTTCGTTTATAATAATATTACTTAAGTATAGGAGTAAATTTAGATGGACAATAATGAGATTTATAACCAGTTTATTAATGAGACTTTACCTGTTGACGAAATGAAAAAATATGTAAATATTTTAAGTGAAGATGAAAGTCTTGCTAACGAAAAGTTTATTCAAGTTGGTGATAAAGGAACATGGTATTATGAAGCATTAGTTTTAACAAAAAGAGGATATCCCAAAATTATTGATGTAATTCCAAAACTATTTGTATGGTTAGAAGATATGAATTGGCCAGGTGCTGAGGAAATCTGGAAAATGCTATCAACTTTACCTCGTGATGTATTAATAGAAAACTTTGAACAAGCGATAGGTAAAGCAGTAGAAGAAAATGATTATGGCTGGATGTATTGGTTATACGCTTTTGCTAAAGAAAACAATATAAAGGCAACAGATTTAAAGAATAAAACATTATATTCAACTATAAAAGAAAAACGTTTATAAAATGGGATTTTGGAAAAGATATGCTTTTATATTTTAGAAGACTAAACTAATAAGAATTAACAATAGAAGATTCACTAGATTCAAAATTTAAAAAAGTTAATGCAGAAGATGAAAGCTATTTTTATCTTGCAATAATTACTAAAAAAAATAGATAAAGATAATTACAAAATATATAAACGGTGAAAGAATAACTCCATTTATAAGTGTACTTGAGTTTTTATTAAGTAATTAATTAAAAGACTGGTTTGACTTTTGATAGGAACCGTCTTTTTATATTACAAAAATGTTATAGCAACAATATTGAAAAAACATAAGAAAAATACTACAATATTACTAGGAGGATTATGTATATGAAAAAAACTGTTAAAGATTTAAATATTGATAATAAAAAAGTAATAATTAGATGTGATTTTAATGTTCCAATAAAAGATGG
>CALVIS010000010.1 GCA_944331805.1 uncultured Bacilli bacterium | reverse complement strand
ACTTATGATCCATATCAATTAGTTATCTATAAATTTATTTTAGGATTAACTAAAGGATTTAATATCTTTACTACTGGTTTAGTTGTAGTTATTTCTAGTATCTTTAACGGAGATCCACTTTATGCATTTTATAGTGTATTACCATATTTTGTAAGTGTGGTTACTGATACTAATAATTATCAACTTATTGCTGTAATATTCCAGAGCTTATATGGTATTGTTACTTTAGTAGCACCTACTAGTATTCCACTTATGGTTACACTTGCTTATACTAATACTTCTTATAAAGATTGGTTTAAGTATATTTGGAAGTTATTAGTAGCATTACTTGTATTAGCATTTATAGTATTTACAGTGTTATTACTAATAATTTAGTAAATATTGACCCTTAGGGGTCTTTTTTTTGTCATTTTTTTGGGGTTTCTATTTCTTGATTAGATTAAGTAAAAATCTTTACAATATTATTAGATTGGAGGAATTTTATGTTTTCAAGATTTAGTGAAGAAGCACAGAAAGCTTTGATACTTGCTAAAAAAGAGATGAATAATTTAAGACATCCTTATGTTGGAAGTGAGCATTTGTTTCTTTCTATACTTTCAATGAAGGATTTAGAGATAGTATCAGTACTAGCTTCCTACAATATAACTTACGAAGTGTTTAAGAGTGAACTCATAAGAATAGTAGGAGTTGGTAAGGAAGCGAATCAGTGGTTTTTATATACTCCTTTGTTAAAGAGAGTTATAGAAACGGCGATACTAAATAGTAAAGAGAAAGGTGAGGTAGAAGTTAGTGTTAATGAGTTGTTACTGGCAATACTTGAAGAAGGTGAAGGCGTTGCTATTAGACTTTTAATTGGTCTTAATATAGATGTAGATGAGATATACAATTCTATATCAAAAGATTCTAAAGTTAGTAATAAAGCGATACATAAGAAGTTACTTGTAGAAGACTTTGCGGTTAATCTTAATAAAAAAGTAGTAAGTAATGAAGTTGACCCTGTTATAGGGCGTGAAGATGAGATTAAGAGTCTAATAGAGATATTATGTAGAAGAGGTAAGAATAATCCTTTACTTATTGGAGAAGCAGGAGTTGGAAAGACGGCTATTGTAGAAGAACTTGCTAGAAGAATAGTAGATGGTAATGTTCCTAAGCCTCTTAAAGGGAAGACTATACTATCTCTTCCTATGGCTAATTTAGTGGCCGGGACAAAATATAGAGGAGAGTTTGAAGAAAGAGTATCTAAAATATTAAAAGAACTTGAAGAAAATGATGATATTATTGTCTTTATAGATGAAGTACATACGATAGTAGGTGCAGGTGGTGCGGAAGGAGCGATTGATGCCTCTAACATTATAAAACCTGCTCTAGCAAGAGGAAAGATACAGTTAATTGGAGCGACTACTACTTATGAATATCATAACTTTATAGAAAAAGATAAGGCTTTAAACAGAAGGTTTCAGATTATTATGATAGAAGAGCCTACTAAAGAAAAGACTAAAGAGATATTAAAAAAGTTAAAGCCTTTATATGAAGCATATCACTTTGTTAGTATTAGTGATGATATTATAGATTTAATAGTAGACCTTAGTGATACTTATATATATGAGTATTATCAGCCTGATAAATCTATTGATATCTTAGATGAAGTTTGTACTAAGGCATCACTTTTAGAGAGTAAGAATGATACTGAACTTTTAAAAATAAATACAAAGCTTCAGGAAGTTATAAGTAATAAGAAGAAAGCGATTATTAAACAAGACTTTGATCTAGCTTCTACTTATAAAGAAAAGGAGAAAGAATTACTTACTAAGAAGAATGAGTTAGAACTTAATTTAATGACTAAGAGAAAGCCTAAAAAGATTACTAAAGAGATGGTTGCAGATGTTATATATTTAAAGACTAAGATACCTGTTTATGAGATTAATAAGAGTAGTAGAAAGATTATAAATAATTTAGATAAAAATTTGAAAAAGACAGTTTTAGGACAAGATGAGATTATTACTGATTTGTGTAATAGAGTTAAGAAGGTTAGACTTGGTTTTCAAGATAAGCCTCATATAGAATCTTTTTTATTCTGTGGTAGAACTGGTGTTGGTAAGACTTTATTAGTTAAAGAGTTTGCCAAACTTTTATATGGCGAGTCTAACTTTATTAGACTTGACATGAGTGAATATAAAGAGGCTCATACGGTTAGTAAGATTATTGGTTCTCCTCCAGGTTATGTTGGTTTTGATAATCATTTAACTATTCTTGATACAATTAGAATGCATCCTCATTCTGTGGTATTACTTGATGAGATAGAGAAAGCATCTAGTGAAGTAATGAAACTATTTTTACAAGTACTTGATGAAGGAGTTTTGACTGATTCTCGAGGTAGAAAGGTTAGATTTGATAATGTGTTTCTTTTTATGACTACTAATTTAGGTTATTCAAATGATTCTATAGGTTTTACAGAAAGTAAGAACAATATCGATATAGAAGAGTTTTTAGGTGTGGAATTTGTTAATAGAATAGGTAAGATTTATTATTTTAATGATATGAGTAGTGATGTTATTCACAAAATTGTGGAAAAAAGATTAAATGTGTTAATAGAAGGATTTAAAAAGAAAGATTTAAAGATAAAGATATCCCCAAAAATTGTGGATAAAGTTATTAAGGATAGTAATTATCCTAAGTTTGGAGCGAGAAGAGTTGATAAAGTTATAGATGAAGTGGTTACTCCTATTATTGTTGATGCTTGGTATAATGGTAAGAAAGAGATAACAGTCTGACTAATTTAATATATAGGTATTGACTAATTTAACATACAAGCATTGACTTTTGTAACATTTGACTGTATAATTAAGTTGAAAGGCAGTGATGTTTATGTATTCTAGAGAAGCGATAGAGATTATTGAAAATATTAATAAAACGTTTAAAGTCTTGTTAGTTACAGGACCTAGACAAGTTGGTAAAACAACACTTTTACTTAGTTTAAAACCTGATAATATGGAATATATAACTTTGGATGATGAAGTTTTACGTGAGCAAGCAAAGAGTGATCCTAAATTATTTTTAGAAGAACATCCTGCTCCTTTACTTATTGATGAAGTGCAGTATGCTCCTAATTTATTTTCTTATATAAAAATAAATGTTGATAAAGAAAATAAAAATGGAATGTACTGGTTAACAGGCTCACAACAATTCCATTTGATGAAAAATGTTAGTGAGTCATTGGCTGGTCGTGTTGGTATTATTAATTTAAATAGTTTTATGTATTCTGAGATAGTTAAAAATGAAAAGAAGGAATTGTTTGACCCTGCTAAATTAAATGAGTATAAAACTATGCCTAAGATAGATGTTAATAAATTATATGAGATAATATTTAAAGGTGGTATGCCTACACTTTATATGGAAAAAGATTTATCTCGTGATATTTATTTTAGTAGTTATCTTGATACTTATATTTCTCGTGATGTTAAAGAACTAACAGAGATAGGTAATGAGCTTAGTTTTAGAAAATTTATTGTAAGTGTGGCTTCAAGGACAGGAGAACAACTTAATTATACGGCTCTTGCTAATGATGCTTTAATTAGTGTTCCAACCGCAGTTAGGTGGATGAGTATTTTAGTAACCTCTGGTCTTGTTTATTTACTTGAGCCTTATATGAATAGTGAACTTAAAAGAATAACTCATTTACCTAAAATTGTATTTATGGATACAGGTCTTGCTGCTTATTTAGCAGGATATACTAGTGCAAGAGAATTACAACTTGGTTCTAGTTCAGGACATTATTTAGAAACTTTTATTGTTAGTGAAATAATTAAAGCTTATAATGCTAGAGGAATTACTCCTAATCTTTATTATTATCGTGATAAAGAGAAAAATGAAATAGACTTAATATTTTATAAAAATAATAAGTTATATCCTTTAGAGATAAAAAAGATTGCTATTCCTAAAAAAGAAATGATTAAGAATTTTAGTAAGTTAGAGAAAACTAAAAAAGAAATAGGTACTGGAGGAATAATATGTTTTTATGATACTTTGACTAAGTTAGATGAAAACAATTATATTATACCTGTTTCTAATGTTATTAATTATAGCGAGCCTCAAGATTAAATTCTTGAGGTTTATTTGGTTTAGTATTGACTTTGTTAATAATTATTTTTTTTAAATTTTAATCAAAGTGTTGATAAAGTATATAATAAAGTATATAATAAAGTATATAGTAAAGTATATATTAAATTATACAATAAATTGGAGGAAAGAAAGATGAATTTAGGTATTGAATCTGAAAAAATAGAATTTAAAAAAAGTACAAGTGAGCTTATTGATGGTGTTATATCATTATCTGCGATGCTTAACAAACATAATGAAGGAAC
Source organism: uncultured Bacilli bacterium (assembly GCA_944331805.1). Taxonomy (GTDB): domain Bacteria; phylum Bacillota_I; class Bacilli_A; order RF39; family UBA660; genus Onthousia. The sequence goes on along the minus strand of CALVIS010000010.1, from coordinate 32,308 downwards.
AGTGTATTTTGGAGTAAAAAATAATGGAGATGTTATTGGTCAGAAAGATTTAAATGAAAATACTTTAAGAGATGTTTCGAGAAAAATTTCTGAAGGAATAAAACCTCAAATTATTCCTCATATATCATTAGAATTAATAGGAGATAAAAAAATTATTAAAGTATATGCTAAGGGAGATAATGTCCCATATTCTGCTTTTGGTAAATATTATAGTAGGTCATTTGATGAAGATAAACAGTTATCTCCAGAGATGCTTAAAGCATTAATAAATAGAGATGGTGAACCTGATTATATAATTAAAAAAGTGGCATCTAATCAAGATTTGACATTTAAAATGTTAAAGGCTTTATATATATCTAATGATATTAAAATAAATAATAATAAATTTGAAGAAAATTTAGGTTTAAAAACAGATGATGGTAAGTATAATTTAATGGCAGAGTTATTGGCTGATTCTAATGATTTATCTATTAAAGTTGTTACATTTGCGGGATGTGATAAATCAGTAATGTTAAAAAGGACTGATTATGGTGGTAAGTGTTTGTTACTCTCTGTTAATAATGTTTTGGAATATATGGAAAGTATTAATGAAACTAAAGTAAAACTTGGTGGCATACAAAGAATAGAAGAAAAATATTTTGATTTTAGTTCTTTTAGAGAAGCATGGCTTAATGCTTGTGTTCATACTAAATGGTCTGAAGAAATTCCTCCTGCTGTTTATATTTATGATGATAGAATTGAAATTGTATCTAATGGGGGATTACCTTCATCATTAACAAAGGAAGACTTTTTTGCTGGTGTATCCAAACCTATTAATAAAAAGCTTTTAAAGATATTTTGTGATTTAGATTATATTGATCAAACTGGTCATGGTATTCCTTTAATTGTTAAAAATTATGGAAAAGATGCTTTTTATATAAGTGAACATACTATTATTGTAACTATACCACTTAATAAAGAATTATTAAATGATGTTACATCTATAGATGAATATTCTGATTTAAATGAAGCGGAGACTAAAATCTTATCATTAATTAAAAGTAATAATAGTTATAACATTGAAACTTTAATGAAATTAACTAATTATAGTAGGGTATATATTAATAAAATTATACGTTCGTTAAAAGATAAGGGTTATTTAAAACGTGAAGGAGCATATAAAAATGGTTATTGGAGTGTATTAAAATAATTAATTTATTATGTTTGTATTAAAATAATTAATTTATTATGTTGTAGAAAAAACACTATTTATAAGATATAATATGGGTAAATAAAAACAAAGGAGATATTTATTATGATTTATGTAAGTAAAGAAAAGGCAGAGTTTTATAGTGGAGATGGGTATTCTGGTATGGATTATCCTATGACTGATGTCGATATTAATGTTGCTGTTATTAAAATAAATGGTAGAAGTCCTAAAGCAGGTTATCAAACTAATACTGCTTGTAAAGAACTACTTTACATAATGTCTGGTAGTGGTGTTTTAGAAGTTAAAGATAAGGAAGAGGTAATAGAGTTTAAAACTGGTGATGTAATTTTACTTGATAAAAATGAGTGTTATGCCTTTGAAGGAGAGTTTGAGGCATGTGTGCCTTGTACTCCTGCTTGGACTAGTGAACAACATAAGTATGTTGATTAGCATATAAAAATAAAATTATATTTAAGGAGGCAAATATGAATTCTAGTTTTTATGAAATGAGTAGTGTTGTTTTAGGGTTACGAAGTGAATATCAAAGAATGGAAAGTAAATTACAAGAATTAAGAAAATATGCAAGGCTTGATAGTCGATATGATAATTTGCATTTTTCACTTAATAAGAGAAATATTAATTATGATTTTATAAGTAAGAATAAAAGTCCTAACAGGATAGTATCAAGTACTTTGTTTGGTTCTAATGTAGAAAAAGAAAATGGTGTTTTTATTTCTGATAAAGTTTTAGAAATTATTAATAGTGACAAATTTAATAAGGTGGCAAGTGATATTTTAGATGATGAATTTTGTAGTAATATTGAATTATCTACAATGCGTACTGATTTAGCTTTTAGAAATCAAGTAGTTAAAATAAATATTCATTCTGGAAGTATTTATATCTGTTTAGAAAATATTTTAAAGATGAAAAAACCGGTAGTTTTGTCTTATTATGCAGATAAAGATGAAATCAATTTAAAAAAAGAAAAAGGTATTTTAACAGAACATGATGTTAATAGATTGTTAGGCGTTTTAGTGATTAAAAGTGCATTTTCTAGTTATCATAGAAAGTTAATAGATAGTAGTAATTGTGATAAAAATGTTGATATAGTAATGAATCGAAGCTTAAGTACTAGTTGTAATTTTGATATTATAGAAGAAAGTGATAAATATGTTTTACAAAAAAGTAAAATGCTATATAAATAATAGTTGTACATATAACATAGAAAAATAATATATACATAGATTAATAAGGTGATAAAATGAGTAAAGATTATTATAAGATAAGTGAAGTGGTTTTTGGATTAAGGAATGAATATTTAAGGATTGGGAAAAAGTTGCAGGAATTAAATCAATATGCAGAACTTAATACTCAAAGATTTAAGTTTTTAAATGAGGATTTGCGTTTTCAAATTAATAATGGAGATTTAGGTTATTACTTTTCATCTAGTCGTGATGATTGTTATTTGGTAAACTTATATAGTGATTTAAGAAAAGAGAATAATTCTTATCTTTCTGATGATACCTTAGAAATTATTGATATTGATAATTTTAATGCTTTGGCAACAGATATTTTAAATGATGATTTTAGTAAAAATATAGATTTATCTGTAGAGTTTAATAATTGTGATGATAATAATCAAGTGGTTAAAATAAATGTTAACTCTGGCTATATTCGTATTTGGTTAGACAATATGTCTAAGCTAAAGAAATCAATGAATATGATTTATTGTGCTCCAGGAACGAGGTTTTGTTGTCCTAAAGGGGATATAATTTGGATTAATAAAAAAAGAAGATTAGTTACGAGAAATAATATAGATGAATTTTTAGCCATTTCAGTTCCTAAGGATATGTTATCTAATTATCATAGAAATGTGATAGATAGAAGTGATAATAATAAATATTTAGAATTGCTAATGAGAAAAGGGTTTATGGCAAGTGGTAATTTTGAAATAATAGATGATAGTAATAAGGTTGTTCTAAAAAAAGTATATAGCCCTTATGGTATAAATAGTATATAATAAAATAACTAATTAGAAAGAGGCGATGTTATGAATCTATATAATACTCTTACAAGAAGTGTAGAGGAGTTCGTACCAATAGATAAGAATGAAGTTAAGATGTATACTTGTGGTCCTACTGTTTATCATTATGCTCATATTGGTAATTTAAGGACTTATATAATGGAAGATGTGTTAGAGAAAACTTTAAATATGTTAGGTTATAATGTTAAGCGTTGTATGAATATTACTGATGTTGGGCATTTGTCAAGTGATTCTGATAGTGGTGATGATAAAATGCTTAAAAGTGCGAAAAGAGAACATAAATCAGTATTAGATATCGCTAAGTTTTACACTGATGAATTTAAGAAAGATACAGAGAAACTTAATATTAAGTGGCCTAGTATTGTTAGTCCTGCTACTAGTAATATAGATTCTTATATTAAGATGATAGAAAAGTTACTTGATGAAGGTTATGCTTATAAAGCAGGTGGTAATGTTTATTTTGATACATCTAAACTTAGTGATTACTATATTTTAACTAATCATAAGATTGATGATATGGTAGTTGGGGCACGTGAAGGTGTTGAGTTTGATAGTAATAAGAAAAATCAAGCTGACTTTGTTTTATGGTTTACTAAGTCTAAGTTTGATTCTCAAGAGTTAAAATGGGATAGTCCTTTTGGTGTAGGTTATCCTGGTTGGCATATAGAGTGTTCTTGTATTGCTATTAAAAATTTAGGAGAACATCTTGACATTCATTGTGGAGGAGTTGATAATATCTTTCCTCATCATACTAATGAGATTGCTCAGAGTGAAGCTTATCTTGGACATAAATGGTGTAATTATTGGGTACATGGAGAACACTTAAATGATAAAAGTGGTAAGATGAGTAAATCTAAAGGAGATATACTTACTGTTAGCACTTTAGAAGATAAGGGGTTTAATCCTTTAAGTTATCGCTATATGTGTTTAGAGTCTCATTATCGTAAACCATTACTTTTTACTTATGAAGCTTTGGGACAGGCAGAGAATGCTTATAAGAAACTTAAAAATAGAGTATCTTTACTTAAAGATGAAGGAGAACTTGATGAGACGATAGTTAAGACATATTTAGATAAGTTTAAAGATGCTTTATCTGATGATATGAATACAGCGATGGCTTTAACAGTTCTTTATGAAGTATTGAAACTTGATACTAGTAATAAGACTAAGGAATATTTAATTAGGGAATTTGATAAAGTTTTAAGTTTAGATTTACTAAAAAATGATATAATAGATATTGATGATGAGATAAAAAGTTTAATAGAAAAGAGAAATATTGCTAAGCAAAATAAAGATTATGCTGAAGCGGATAGAATTCGTGATTATTTAGAGAGCATTGGTTTTAGATTAATAGATGGTAGAAATGGTACTACTATAGAGAAAATATAGGAGGTTTTATGATATTTAATTTTATGTATTATGGATATGGACTTGTTATAATTGCTTTTCTTATAACTCTTGTTGCAGATATCTATTTAAGAACAAGATATAGTAGATATAAGAAAGTTAAAGTTAAAAGCGGTATGACAGGTGCAGAAGTTGCTAGAGAAATATTAAAAAGTAATGGACTTGATAATGTTTATGTTGTAGAGACAAGAGGATATTTAACTGACCATTATGACCCTAGGGCTAAAGTAGTTAGACTTTCAACTGATATTTACAATGGAGACTCTATTGCAAGTGTTAGTGTGGCTGCTCATGAATGTGGACATGCTGTTCAAGATAAAGAGGGATATTTCTTTTTGAAATTTAGATCTTTCTTAGTTCCTATTGTTAATTTTAGTACTAAGTTTGGTTATTTAGCAGTTTTAATTGGTCTTATTTTTGGGGCAATGAACCTTGCATGGGTAGGTATATTCTTGTTAGTGGCAATACTTTTATTTCAACTTATTACATTACCAGTTGAGTTTAATGCTTCAAAGCGTGGTAAAATGTTTCTTAGTAAACTTAAAATAGTTGATAATAGTGAAAGAAGTATGGCTAGTTCTATGTTAAACTCAGCAGCGATGACTTATGTCGCTTCACTTATTTCAACATTACTAGATTTACTTAGACTAGTGTTAATAGTTATGGGTAATGATAGAGATTAGACTTTATAGTCTTTTTTCTTTAGAGGAGATGTTTATGGATATTAGATGTGTTAATTCTTTAGTACTTGCTTATCTTGGCGATGCAGTGTATGAAGAATATATTAGAATGTATTTAGTCGAGAAAAAAATAGGGAAAGTTAATGACTTACAAAGAGAATCTATTAATTATGTTAGTGCGAAAAGACAGGCATTTTTCTTAGATAAAATGTTAGATAGAGACTTCTTTAATGAAGATGAGATTAGTGTTATAAGGCGAGCTAGAAATGCTAAGAGTCATCCTAATCCAAAGGGATGTAGTGTGATAGAATATAAAAAGGCAACGGCTCTTGAGGCTTTAATTGGGTATTTAAAGCTTGAGAATAAAGAAAATAGAATTGATGAAGTTATGAATTATATAGTGGAGGAATTATGTTAGTATATGGAAGAAATGTAGCGGAAAGAATATTTAAGGATGAAAAACTTTTAAAAAAAGTTAGAAAATTGAAAATTGAGGAGAAATATTACTTGAAAATTCAAAATCTACTAGGGGAATTTCCAAAATCTAAGATAAAATTGGCTCGAAAATCGGAAATTGATAATTTGACCAAAGATAATCATCAAGGTATAATCATCGATATGGAGGACTACCAGTATACTCCTTTAAATAAAATAATAGAAAAAGAATATGATAAAGTTCTTATTTTAGATCATATTCTTGATCCTCATAACTTTGGGGCCATTATTAGAACAGCAGTGGCTGCAGGTTTTAATGCTATTATCATTCCTAATGATAGACAAGTACTTGTTAATTCTACTGTTGTTAAGACTAGTGTGGGGGCAGTATTTGATATTGATATAGTCTTAGTTACTAATATTAATAATACTATTAAAACACTTAAAGATAATGGTTTTTGGATATATGGTACAGTTATGAATGGAGAAGACTATAGAGATGTTAATTATGATGGTAAGACTTGTCTTGTCATTGGTAATGAAGAGAAAGGTATGAGTAAATTAGTTAAAGAGTCTTGTGACTTTTTAATTACTATTCCTATTAGTCCTAAAATAGATAGTTTAAATGCATCTGTGGCAGCGGGTATATTGATATATGAGGTAGTCCGAAGTAGAAAGTAGGAGTTATGAAATACAATGATTATGAACTATTAGATTTAATTTATGATAATGATGAAGTAGCTTATGATATTATGCTTAATAAGTATAAACCTATTATCTATAATAAAGCTTTGGAATATTATAACTATTTAAAAGATAATAAGTGTACAGGGTTTACTTTGGAAGATTTTTATGAAGAAGGTATCATTGCTTTTAATAATGCTGTTAGAAATTATGACCCTAATAAAGGAAGTTTGTTCTATTCTTTTCTATTAGTATGCTTGTCATCTGGGTTTAATCTCTTGTATAGAAATATACTTAAATTAAAGAATAGACCTCTTTTAAAATATAAAGAGTTAGATTTTGAAGTAAGAGACTCTAGGGCAGTAGATCCATATGATGATATAGATAGTTTAGATATATATAATAAATTAGATGACTATTTAGATAGTTTAAGTCAGTTAGATTCTGCTATTATTACTTTAAGAATAAATAACTTTAAATATTCGGAAATATCTAATCTTTTAGATGTTAGTTCTTCTCATATTAGTAGAGTTGTTAAAGCGATGAGGGAAAAACTTAAATTTAGTTGTTGACAAACTCTTCCTTCTTTTGATATTATTTTTCTAATCTTTGGAAGAGGTAGTGGTGTTATGAGAGGTTTTTTAGATATATTTAATCATTGTATATAAAATGGCTTTTTTGGTAAGCCGTTTTTTTGTATATAAATTTAGGAAGGAGTGGTATGATGATAACTATTGATGATGTGCTTGCTAAAGTAAGAGAAAATAATATAGGAGGAGAAGAAGTTATTAGAAGAGCTTACTTGCTAGCTTCTAAACTTCATGAAGGACAGTTTAGGCAGAGTGGGGAGCCTTATATAACCCATCCTTTGCATGTCGCTTATATCCTTGCTTGTACTTATAACGATACGGAAACAATAGTAGCAGGACTTTTACATGATACTATTGAGGATACTGATATTACTTTAAGTGAGATAGAGTCTATGTTTGGAAGTAGTGTGGCAAGGCTTGTTGATGGAGTTAGTAAACTAAAAGGACTTAACTTTTCTAGTAAGAGTGAAAAAGTAGAGGCGAATACGGCTAAGATATTAAGAGCGATTAATGAAGATATTAGAGTTATTTCTATTAAATGTGCTGATAGATTACATAATATGGAAACTATTGGTTTTAAAACAGAGTTTAAACAAAAAGAGAATGCTCTTGAGACAATAGATTTGTATGTTCCTTTGGCATATCGTATTGGTATGTATGAGATAAAGAAAAGATTAGAAGATTTATCTTTTAAAGTATTGAATCCCTTGGAATATGCAGATACTTCAAGAAAAATAAATGACTATTTAAATGAAAATAAAGAAACTTTAGATTATGTTGTTTATAAGACGGAAAAAGTTTTAAGAGATAATGGTATTAATTGTGTTGTTAAGTTAAGAGTAAAAGAAGTTTATAGTACTTATAAAAAGATGCTTAAATTAAATAAAAGACAAAGAAAAGCAAGTAGTCAAGAAACTAGTATTGTTACTATAGATGCGATACATGATTTGTTTGCACTTAAGATTGTTACTGATGATTATTTGGATTGTTATAAAGCTTTAGGTGTTATACATAAAGAGTATGATATTGATTCAACAAGATTTAAAGAATTTATTGCTGGACCTAAAACTAATTTATATAGGTCTTTACATACTGTTTTATATGTTAATAATTGTTTAGTGCAGGCTCAGATTAGGACTAAGGAGATGGATATGGTTGATACTTATGGGCTCCCTTATTATATTTATTCTAAGAATAAACCATTTAGTGAAGTACAAGATGAGATAAGAGATAGTTTACAGTTTTGTAAAGACCTTAACTTTCTTAGTGAATACTTTGAAAGAAATGATTTGTATGTAGAGAAAGTTAAAAAAGAGTTATTTGCTAAAGAAAATGTCTATGTTAGGACTAAAAATAATAAGACTATTGAATTGCCTTTAGGTTCTACTCCTATAGATTTAGCATTTCTAGAAGGTGATAATACTGGTTATAATTTAGGAAGAGTTATTGTTAATGGAATAGAAGTACCGCTTGATTATCAATTAAAAAATAATGATAGAGTCTCTTTTATAATGGGAGGTAGTCCTGAAGATTATTGGCTAGATTCTGCTAAGACAACAAGAGCACAGGAAAAGATTCTTGAGTATAAACGGACTTGTAATTACTCTTAAAATGCTATAAAATTATAGTATAAAGAATAGAAAGCAGTGATGCCCATGGGAGAGATAGTTAGGATGCCTTTTGAAGAGACATTAGATGAGTATACTAAGACTTATCATAATAATGATGAGTATACACGTCTTTTTTATGTAATGGATTCTACGATGAAGTATATTCATGGTAAAGGGTATTATGTTATTAATTTTAATCCTAAAAATATAGTAGTTGGTGTCACTAATGATAATAGAGATTTTGTTAATTTTAAAAGTATTGATGTAATGGGTGATGATATAACTAATAAAATAAATAATAATATATATAATTTAGCTTTTTTAGAGATAGGGCTTTTGTCTGAAACATTAGATTATTTGAGACCTGACTTTTTAAAACAGAACTTTTCACAATTTAAGATATTTATACCTGAGAATTTAGTTAATTATTATCAGATGATAGTAGTTAATGGAGGACATACTTATTTGTGTGATTATTTAGAAATTAAAAATAAACAGGAGATTACGAAACTTAATAAGGCTCTTGAAGAAGAGGGTGGAGCTAGTAAGGGTAGAAGTTATGTTAAGAGTACCGGTCATTATGGTAATGATGATGAAATAATTGTTCCTATGAAATTACCTAATCAAGATAATAAAGATAATATAGCAGCTTTTGTTACTAATTATGCTTTAGCTTTCGTTGTAATTGCTAGTAGTTTATTAATACCTATTATTGCTTTCTTATTGGGTTCTAAATAATAGTATAGATTAAATATTGGTCTATACTTTTATTATTTTCTTTTTATAGAAAATTTGTTTGACTAATTAGTATACTTATGGTATATTTTGGTAGTAGAAAAAAGTATTATTTTGTATTATAATATATAACGTTTTAAGGAAGTGGTATTTGTGGATAAAATAATAGTTAAAGGTGCTAGAGAAAATAATTTAAAGAATGTTTCTATAGAATTACCTAAGAATAAATTAATTGTAATGACTGGTGTTAGTGGTAGTGGTAAATCTTCTCTTGCTTTTGATACGATATATGCTGAAGGACAAAGAAGATATGTAGAGAGTTTATCTGCTTATGCTAGACAGTTTTTAGGGGGAACAGAAAAGCCTGATGTTGACTCTATAGAAGGTCTTAGTCCTGCAATTAGTATAGACCAGAAAACGACTAGTAAGAATCCTCGTAGTACTGTTGGTACGGTTACAGAAATATATGATTACTTACGTCTTTTATTTGCAAGAGTAGGAGTGCCATATTGTCCTAATCATAATATTCCGATAACTAGTCAAAGTATTGAAGAGATGACTAATAAAATATTGGAACATGATATGGGAACTAAACTCGTTATAATGGCTCCTGTTGTTCATGGAGAGAAAGGTACTCATAAAGATTTACTTGATGATTTAAGAAAACAGGGATTTGTTAGGGTTAGAGTAAATGGAGAGATGCATGATTTAACTGAGGAGATTAATTTAGAGAAAAATAAGAAGTCTAATATTGAAGTAATTGTTGATAGGATTGTTTTGAAAGATGGTATTAGAAGTAGGCTTTTTGAGTCTTTGGAGGTTGCAACTAAACTTAGTAAAGGTAAAGTAGTAGTAGATTTTCTTGGCGATAAAGAAGTAGTTTACTCAGAAGATTTTGCATGTCCATATTGTGATTTTTCATTACCTGAACTTGAACCACGTCTATTTAGTTTTAATGCGCCTTATGGAGCATGTCCTGAATGTAAAGGGCTTGGTATTAAGTTAAAAATAGACCCTGATTTAGTTATTCCTGATAAGAGTAAATCATTAAAGGATGGAGCGATTGTTACTTTAGGTGATGATACTGATAATATTTATTATAAAAGACTTGAGTGTATGTGTAAGCATTATAAGATTAGTACTAGTAAACCATTTAAAAAGTTAACAGAAAGAGAGAAAGACTTAATCCTTTATGGAAGTGATGAGTTAATTCATTTTAACTATAAATCTAAAAGTGGTAATGTTACTAATCAAACGGATTACTATGAAGGTATTATCAATAACCTAGAACGTCGTTATATGGAAACATCAAGTAGTTGGATTAGAGAATGGTTAGAGAAGTTTATGATAGAGCAGACTTGTGAAGTTTGTGGAGGGGCTCGTTTAGCTGACAATGTGCTTTCTGTTAAAGTAGGTAAGAAAAATATTTATGAAGTAACATGTATGAGTGTTAAAGAGCTTATTACTTTCTTTGATAAATTAAAGCTTAGTGAAGAGAAAATGCAGATAGCTGACCTTATTCTTAAAGAGATTAAATCACGTCTATCTTTCTTAAAAAATGTAGGACTTGAATATTTAACTCTTGCAAGAAGTGCAGGGACATTAAGTGGTGGTGAAGCACAACGTATTAGACTTGCCACACAAATAGGTTCTCGTTTAACAGGGGTACTTTATGTGCTTGATGAACCTAGTATAGGACTTCATCAAAGAGATAATGATAGACTTATTAATTCTTTACTTGAGATGAGAGATTTAGGTAATACATTGATAGTTGTAGAACATGATACTGATACTATGCTTGCAGCCGATTATTTAGTAGATGTTGGTCCTGAAGCAGGAGATAGAGGAGGAAAGATTGTCGCAGCAGGTACACCTGAAGAAGTAATGAAATGTGATGATAGTATTACAGGACGCTATTTAAGTGGTAAAGAAAGTATTCTTGTACCTAAAACAAGAAGAAAAGGTACTGGTAAGTTTATAACTATTAAAGGTGCTAAAGAGAATAATTTAAAAAATATAGATGTTAAAATTCCTCTTGGAACATTCACCCTAGTAACTGGTGTTAGTGGTAGTGGTAAGAGTAGTTTAATTAATGAGATTCTTGTTAAAGCTGCTTCTAATACTTTATATAAATCTAAAGTTAAGCCTGGTAGGCATGATAAAATATTAGGACTTAATAATATTGATAAACTTGTTGATATATCACAGTCACCAATTGGTAGAACTCCTAGAAGTAACCCTGCAACATATACAGGGGTATTCGATGATATTAGAGAGCTTTTCACTAATACTAAAGAAGCGAAGATGTATGGCTTTGAGAAGAATAGATTTTCCTTTAATGTAAAAGGTGGTAGATGTGAAGCTTGTAGAGGAGATGGAGTTAAGAAAATAGAGATGCATTTCTTACCAGATGTTTATGTTCCTTGTGAAGTTTGTCATGGTACAAGGTATAATAGAGAGACTTTAAACATTTACTATAAAGAGAAGAACATTGCTGATGTCTTAGATATGCGAGTTAGTGAGGCCTTAGAATTCTTTAGTAATGTTCCAAAGATTAAAAATAAACTTCAAGTACTTGAAGATGTAGGACTAGGATACATTAAATTAGGACAAAGTGCTCCAACACTAAGTGGAGGGGAAGCAGAGAGAGTTAAACTTGCTAAAGAGTTACAGAAAAAGCCAACTGGTAAAACTTTGTATGTTTTAGATGAACCAACAACAGGATTACACTCTGCAGATATTAAGAAGTTACTTGCAATTTTACAGAAAATAGTCGATAATAAAGATACAGTACTTGTTATAGAGCATAATCTAGATGTTATTAAATGTGCTGATTATATTATTGATTTAGGTCCAGAAGGAGGAGATGGAGGAGGTAGTGTAGTTGCTACTGGTACTCCAGAAGAAGTTAGTAAAGTTAAAGAATCTTATACAGGACAATTCTTAAAGAAAATGTTATAAATTATAGGAGGAGATTATGAAAATAATTGTAACGACAAAAGAGAAAATCAGATTAAATAGATTTTTAGAATGGCTTTTGTATTTTGCAAGTTACTCTATAGTCTTCTTTTTAGTTTCTAAATTTTTTAAAACTTTTTATATTGACCCGCATCATCCTCTTCTTTTTTCAATATTAGCTTCATTTATAATATATATTTTAAATCAGACTGTTAAACCCTTGTTAGTTAGATTTACCATACCAGTGACGGCTCTTACTTTTGGTCTTTTCTATCCATTTATCAATTTATTTATTCTTAAACTTACAGACTGGATTTTAGGTAAATATTTTAATCTTTTGGATATATGGGTTGCTCTTGCTATATCAATATTAATTTCTGTGGCAAATGTCTTAATAGAAGAGTTTGTCATTAAACCAATTATTAGAAAGGTTAAACATCATGGATAGGGTATTGTTAGACTTAGGTTTTATAAAAATATATTATTACTCTATCTTTATTCTTTTAGGAGTTATAGCAGGAGGAGTCCTTGTCTTTTTAGAGCTTAGAAAAGAAAAAGTTAATAAAGATGAACTATTTGATATGTTTTTCTATACTATTATCTTTGCATTTTTAGGAGCAAGGGCTTATTATGTGTTGTTTAATTTATCATATTACTTGTCTAATCCTATAGAGATACTTTATATATGGCATGGTGGTCTTGCTATTCATGGAGGGATACTTGGTGGACTTTTATATCTTTGGTATTATAGTAAGAAACATAAATTAAATCTTTTAAAACTTTTGGATATACTAGTAGTAGGTCTTATTATAGGACAAGCGATAGGTAGATGGGGTAACTTCTTTAATAGTGAAGCTTATGGGTATGTTACATCATATGGTTATTTAAAGAGCTTATATATACCAGAATTTATTATTAGAGGTATGTATATTAATGGAGATTATTATATGCCAACATTCTTCTTTGAGTCATGTTGGAATGTAATTGGCTTTATAATTCTTTTATTAATTAGAAAGTTTTATAAGAACTTAAAGACTGGACAGTTGATGGGATTTTATATGATGTGGTATTCATTCATTAGATTTATAATAGAAGGGATGAGACTAGATAGTTTAATGTTAGGACCTATTAGAGTGGCTCAACTTGTATCGGTTGTCTTGTTTATCGTAGGAGTTTACTTTGTTTTTATTAGAAGAAATAAGAAGTTGTATAGAGAGGAAGGTCTTTATGTATAATATAGATGAATATATTAAAGCATCTGCAAAAATGGAAAATGTTAGTGATGGTGGCAGTGAATGTTTTGATTTTGGTAATGTAGTATTAGTTAAATATAAAGTTTCTGTTAAATATAGCGTTAACGCTATTGCTAGAGAGAATGAAGAATTAATAGCAACAGCTGCTAATAAAAAAAGAAATATGGGAGTTAATACACCATATCATTTGGCGATTAAAAGAGTAACTGATGAAAAAGATAATATATGTTATGTACTTCAAGAAAAGGCAAAGGGAGCAAGTTTTAATATTTATTATAAAGAGCCAGCTGAACAATTGCAGGTACAACAATTGTTACTTGGAGTACCAGATACTGTTTATGAAAAATGTGTAAGTGATTTGTGTGAACTTTTTAATATGGGATTGGAATTAAAAGGGAAAAATATATTTTATGATAATTCTAAAGATGGTGCTGGCTTTACTTTTATTGATTTACTAGGGTACGATATTACTCCACTTAATCCTGATTCTATATGCGATGTTATTCGTTTAGACAAGATGGCAAGTTTTATTTATAATATACCTAGAGTTAGTATATATAGTCAAATAGCTACTAAGGAGCAGATAGAGAAATCTACAATATTATATTATAAGATGAAACAAAAGACTTTTGAGGCAATGGAAAAAGTTGTCCCTAATTTTTCTAGATTTAGGAGATGGGTTTTAAGAACATATTCTAATGATGTTTTAGATTTCTTTGAAAAAAATGGTACTGTTGTAGGTAATCTTACATTGACTGATGATGAGTGTAGAGAATTTGATAATTATATTGAACAAATAATTAATGAATGTTTAGAAAAACTTGCTACAGGTAAAAATAAGTTTTGGCAGATTAGAGCTAATGAGATAAGAATAGCTTTAGATACAATGGGTATGAAAGCAGCATGGAAGTATCATAGTGCTAATCCAATAAATGATCCAACAGCTTTTGATGATAAATGGGATTTTGAACGTGCTAGAGAAAAATATTTGGAAGATATAGTAAATAATAAATTTGCTGAAAGACTTGAAAGTGTTGCAGATACTAGTTTAAATGCTAATATACTAAAGGCTAAGGAAGATATGGATGAAGAAAAAGTAAAATATTCTGGTAAGAGTATTTGATTAAGGAGGTCTTTATGAATAATAAATATAAAGTAGTGATAATAGGCTGTGGGGTAGCAGGAATGACTGCTGGGCTTTACTTAAATAGAGCAGGGATAGACTGCGTAATTTTAGAAAAGTCTATGCCTGGAGGACAGATAGTTGATAATGGTAATATTATGAACTTTCCATCATATGAGTCTATTAGTGGAAGTGATTTAGCTTTAAAGATGTTAAAGCAGATTACTGATTTGGGTGTTCCTGTTAAATATGAAGAAGTTAAAGAGATTAAGATAGATAAAGAGAAAAAGGTTATTACTAGTAAAGATGAGTATATCTGTGATTACGTGATAATTGCTACTGGTCGTAAGCCTAAACTACTTGGAGTTAAAGGTGAAGAAGAGTTAAGAACTAAAGGAATAAGTTATTGTGCTGTTTGTGATGGTGCTTTATATAAAAATAAAGATGTAGTTGTTGTGGGTGCAAGTGATGCAGCCTTTGAAGGGGCAATATACTTGAGTAAGCTTGCCTCAACTGTTACTATTTTATATCGTAATCAATTTAGGGCGAAAGCTTATTTACAAGATATGATTAAGAAAATAGATAATATTTCTTTTGTAAGAGGAGAAGTAGAAAGCTTTTCTAAAGATGATAGAATTACTATTAAGACAAAAGATGATAATAATATAATTACTGATGGAGTGTTCATATATATTGGACAGATTCCTAATTCTAACTTTTTGGAGACTTTAGATATTTTAGATGATAGAGGTTATATTAAAACAGATGATAACTTAATGACTTCTATAGATGGAATTTATGCAGTAGGTGATGCTTTAGAGAAGTATGACTATCAAATAGTTATTGCCATGGGAGAAGCGGCTAAAGTTGCTTTAGAAATTTCAAGGAGATGAGTAGTAAATGAATAATAAAAAAGTAGTAGTTTTTGGAGGAGGAACAGGGCTTTCTTATTTACTTAAAGGTCTAAAAGATTTTCCACTTGATATTACTGCAGTTATAACTGTTTCAGATGATGGGAAAAGTACAGGTAAATTAAGAGAAGAGTTTCATACTCCTGCTGTTGGAGATGTTAGAAAAGTACTTAGTAGTTTATCTTCTACTAGTGATAATATTAAGAAAATGTTAGAATATCGCTTTAATACCACGAGCGATTTGGATGGACATGCTTTGGGTAACTTAATACTTATTTCTCTTTTAAATATTACAGGGAGTTTAAAAGAATCAATTAATGAACTTTGTACTCTTTTAGATATTAAAAATAAAGTATTACCATTAACAGAAGATGCCAATGTAACACTTATGGCAGAGATGATGGATGGTAGTATTGTAGAAGGAGAAGCTTCTATTACTAAGAGTGAGAAAAAAGTAAAAAAACTTTTTTATAAAGAACAACCTAAAGTGTTAGAAGAAGTTAAAACTGCTATTAGAGAAGCAGACTTAATCATCTTTAGTATGGGTAGTCTTTATACTAGTATATTTCCTCATCTTATTTCTACAGAAGTTATTGAATGTTTAGATAGGACAAAAGCTCCTATTATGTATTTATGTAATATCGTAACACAACCTGGAGAGACTGATGACTTTACTGTAAGTGACCATGTTAAGCTTATAAATAGTTACTTAGGTAAACATAAACTTGATGCTGTTATTGCCTCTAATTCTAAAATAAGTGAAGAGATGGCTTTAAGGTATTCTAATAAAGAAAGAAAAGATCCAGTTAAAATAGATTATCCAGTTTTATCTAAGTTAGATACAGAATTTATTGAAGCAGATTTACTTACTATTGCTGATGGGACTCTTAAGCATCATAGTCAGAGACTTAGTTCTTTAATCTTTTCTTACTTAATGAAATAGGGGGAATGTCTTATGTCTTTTACTGGTACAGTAAAAAATGAAATAACTACATTAAAAATAACTGAGACTGCTAAAATAGCTTTAATCTCAGGCTTTTTTCGTAATAATTATCAAATAATTAAAGATTCTATTACTATTAGTAGTGAGAATGATGCTGTTATAGCATACTTAAAAGAATTACTTGATAGTTATGAAGAGATATCTTATAGTGAAGAGCTTTTAGATAATAATAATTTCAGTAAAAATAAACTTAAAGCTTTAGTTATTGTTGAAGGAGATGACTTTATTAAAGAAACTTTTTGTATTGATAGTGAAGTTGTTCCTAGTTATTTAGTAGAGTCTGATGATGAGGTTAGAGGTTATTTAAGAGGAGTTTTCTTGAGTAGTGGTAGTATTAATGACCCTAAGACTAGTAGATATCATTTGGAGTTTTTAATAGAAAGAAGCGAAGAAGCTGTTTTTGTTCAGAAACTTCTTAATACTTATTCACTTAATGCTAAATTATTAAGTCGTGATAAAGGATTTATGATATATATTAAAGAAGCTGATAAGATAAGTGATTTTTTAAAGATAATTGGTTGTAGTAAAGCAGTACTTTACTATGAAGAGATAAGAGTTTATAGGGATGCTAAAAATAAAACTAATCGTCTTAATAATTGTGAACAAGCAAATATGGATAGAGTAATAGATTCGGCGATGGAACAGTTAAATTATATTAAGATACTTGAAGATAATATGGCGATAGAATTACTTGATGATAAGACTAAAGAAGCTTTAGAATATCGCAAGAAATATCAAGAAGCTTCATTAAAAGAATTAAGTGAGATTATCAGCTTAGAGACTGGTAAAAAAATCACTAAGTCAGGACTTAATCATAGATTTAGGAAGATTAAAGAGTTAGCACTTAAGTTTTTAGATAATTAAATAGATAATGGAGAAATTTATATGATAGATTTACATATACATACGACAAATTCAGACGGAGAATTTGGTGTAGTTCAAATTTTAGAGAAAGCAGAGTCTAAAGGACTTAATGTTATTTCTATAACTGATCATAATAATATAAATGCTTATGATGAGATTAATAGTATGAATGTTAGAAAGCTTTATAGTGGAGAGATAGTTATAGGAGTTGAACTTGAATTCATATATAAAGGTAGATTATTTGATATGTTAGGTTATGGATTAGATTTAGATGTTATGAAGCAAAGTGAAATAATAAAAGAAGGTTTTATTCATTCTACAATAGAAGGACAAACTGAAATTCTCGATAGACTAAAATATATTTGTGATAAATTAGGGATTAAATATTCTAAAGATTTAGAAATTACTAGTCCTAACAATATGGCTAATGATGTTTTAGTTGATGATATTTTAAAATGTTCTGATAATAAAGATATTTTAAGTTCTATGAATATAGTAGATAGATCAAGTTTTTATCGTAAGCATTTTTGCGAACCGTCTAGCCCATTTTATATTGATCAAACTAAAGGAAAAAGAGATATTTTTTATGTTACTTCTTTAATTCATCAAGCGGGCGGTTTAGCTTTTTTTGCTCATCCTTTTGTCTATCATTTACCTAATATTAAAGATACTTTAGATGAAATAGTCTCTCTTAATATTATAGATGGGATTGAATGTGCTCATAGAAAACATACTGAAGAAGAAATTACTTTTTTAATAGAT
The DNA here is from genome assembly GCA_944331805.1 of uncultured Bacilli bacterium. Classification (GTDB taxonomy): domain Bacteria; phylum Bacillota_I; class Bacilli_A; order RF39; family UBA660; genus Onthousia. The sequence goes on along the minus strand of CALVIS010000010.1, from coordinate 14,060 downwards.
TATTGCAATCGACATAAACTTAGAAAGAGTGGTGGTAGTGATTTCCATATTGATAGGCACTATCTTGGTTATGCTAATAAAGGTAATTATGCAATAGATGATGATTTGGTTAGGGATTGGATAGGACTTGTGAAGAAACTCTGAGATTTTTTTGATTAATATTTGCTTTATCTTGATAAATTCCTTTTATATATTTTTTTATTGATTTTATCTACAATTACTACATAGAAACATTATGAAATTTATTATATGAAGTGTTTTATAAGATAAAGTATTAATATAGAATTAATTTTAAATTTACAAATTACCGAATGAAAAACTCACAAATTACCGAATAAAAAGTCTGCAAGTTACCGAAAAATATTGAAAAAAGTATTATTTAATGTTAAAATTATTTCAAAAGGAGACCTTAAAATGGAAAAATATAAAAGTAGAATTGCTGATGAAATATTAGAAAGGAAACTAAAAGGAAAAGGTGCTGTTTTGATAGAAGGACCTAAATGGTGTGGGAAAACAACTACAGCAGAGCAAATTTCAAAAAGTGTATTATATATGGCTGATCCAGCGAATCAAGAACAAAATTTAACTCTTGCAGACATCAATCCTGCTTTATTATTAACTGGAGATACTCCTAGGTTAATTGACGAATGGCAACTTGCTCCAAAGTTATGGGATGCAATTAGATTTGAAGTAGATCATAGAGGGGAAGAAGGACAATTTATTCTTACTGGTTCAGCTGTTCCTGTAGATAGAAGTAAAATCGCACATACTGGGACTGGAAGGTTTTCATGGTTATTAATGAGACCTATGACTTTATATGAATCAGGAGAATCAACTGGTACTATAAGTCTTAAAGATTTATTTAATAGTCCATCCACTGTTAATGGAATAAATAATCTATCACTTGAAGATATTGCCTATTTATGTTGTAGAGGAGGATGGCCAAGAAGTATATTTTTAGATAAAGATACTGCTTTAGACTCAGCTTTTGATTATTATGATGCAATTGTTAATTCTGATATATCCAGAGTTGATGATGTTAGTAGAAATCCTCTTAGAGTAAAGAATTTAATGAGGAGTTATGCTAGAAATATTGGTAGCCAAGCATCAATAGAAACAATAAAAAATGATATGATAAATAATGATTCTTTTGCTTTAGATACAGATACAGTTTTTTCATATATTAATGCTTTGAAAAAAATATTTGTAATAGAAGAGTCTCCAGCATGGAATCCTAATTTAAGAAGTAAAACTGTTATAAGAACTTCTGATACTAGATATTTTATTGATCCTTCTATTGCAACTGCTAGTCTTGGAATAGGACCAGAAGATTTAATTAATGATTTAAATACTTTTGGTTTGGTATTTGAAACATTATGTGTTAGGGATTTAAGGGTTTATGCAGAAAGTATAAATGGAAGTGTTTATCATTATAGAGATTCATCTTCTTTAGAATGTGATGCTGTTATACATTTAAGAAATGGTTCTTATGGACTTGTTGAAATAAAACTAGGTGGAGATAAACTAATTGATGAAGGTGCTAAAAATTTAATTAAAATGCAAAATAAAATAGATACTGAAAAAATGAAAAAACCATCATTCATGATGGTATTAACTGCAACTGGTAATTATGCTTATAAACGTGATGATGATGTTTATGTTATTCCTGTAGGATGCTTGAAGAATTAATTAAGATAAATACTTTTATATATTTTCTTTGTGTCAGTTCTACCTACAACGTAGTCCATTGAAGCATTATAAAAGTTTACTATATATAGTAATTTGTGTGTAGTGGGGCGCCTTACACCTGTTTCAAAACTAGAATAGGTTGTTTGAAAGAAGCCTATTTTATCACTTAATTTGGCTTGCGTTAAGTGATTTTCTTTTCTTAATTCTAATAGCCTTTCACATATCTTTTTATAATCAATTTTTAACTTTTCACTATGTTCTATTTTGTTAGATATACCTAATAAATAATCTAAGTTAACATCATAATAATTAGCTAGTATATTAATCTTTTCTAAAGGTATATCATTAGAGCATTTTTCCCATTTAGAATAAGTATTTTCTTTTACATTTAAAATTTTTGCAATGTCCTTTTGCAATAAACCATTATTATGGCGTAATATAGCCATTCTGTTTCCATTTTCTACCACTTTTATCACCAGTTTTATTGTAAGTATGAAAAGTTAATACTTGAAGATAATTGGACTTTATGTGCTAAAAAATGAAAAAGTTGTAATTTTAAATATTTAGATAAATTTAGGCTTAGATATTGTATTTTCTCCTAGGGGATTTTGAAAATTGCTAAGAAAAATGTCTTGAATTTAGAAAAATCGTAATTTTGCAAAGCATTTCTTTTCTGTTATAGTGTCTTTAGAAAGAGATATTATGTGTGAGAGGAGGTGCTTTTTATATTTAGCGAATATGTTAAACCTATGGAAGTAATTGTTGATAGAATAGAGAATAATTTAGTAGTAGTTGAACTTGATAAAGGCAGGGTTATGACTTATCGAATAGATAAACTTCCTTCTGTTAAAGAGGGTGATGTTTTAGAGATTGATAGTGATACTAAAGAAGTCTTTGTTAATAAGAAGAAAACTAAACAGAGAAAGAAAAAAATAAAAAAACTAATGGATAAAGTCTTTGTAGATTAAAGAACCTTATCTATTAGTCCATACTCTTTAGCTTCCTTAGCTTCTAGAAAATAATCTCTTTCTGTATCTTGTTCTATTTTTTCTAATTTTTTATTGGTATTTGAAGCTAGAATCTTATTTAGCTTTTTTTTAGTCTTTAGAATATGTTCTGCTGCAATCTTTATTTCTGTCGCTTGACCTTCCGCTCCTCCTAGGGGTTGATGTATCATTACTTCACTGTTAGGTAGGGCATACCTTTTACCTTTCTTACCACTAGATAGCAGAAAGGCAGCCATTGATGCAGCCAAGCCCATACAAATAGTAGAGACATCACTTTTAATTAAATTCATCGTGTCATAGATAGCGAAACCTGCTGTTACAGAGCCTCCTGGGGAATTAATATAAAGAGATATATCTTCATGATTTAGAGAGTCTAAATATAATAGTTCAGCGACGATGGTATTAGCAGATTCATCATTAATAGTGCCACTTAATATAATTATTCTATTCTTTAATAACTTAGAAAAAATATCATAACTTCTTTCTCCATTTATTTCTTTATCAACAATCATGGGTATTAAATTCATTATTATCACCTAATTCTACTATATCCAAATAAACTTTAAATTATACCTTACAAGATGTGGCAAAATTATTAGACTTTGTATGTTAATTTTGGTATAATCATATATAGAATTAAGAGGGTGTTAGAATGATAGAAGAAGTTAAAGTGACAATTAATGGTAAAGAAGAGACTATTCCTTCTGGAACAACTTTATTACAACTTAGTAAAGAGTATCAAAAAGATTATCGTTTTCCTATTATTTTAGCAAGTGTTAATAATGTATATAGAGAGCTTAGTTATGTTGTTAATGATTCTTGTGGAATAACCTTTTATGATTTAAATTCTAAAATAGGTAATAGAGCTCATATTGCAGGATTAACTTTTTTACTTATAGTTGCAGTTAAAGAGATATTTGGTCTTGAAGCTAATATAGTAGTAATGCATTCATTAGATAAGGGAATTTATATTAAGACAAGTTTTCCTTTAACAGAGACAATTCTTAAAACAATTGCTAGAAAGATGTTAAAACTAGTAGAGATGGATTTATCTATTACTAAAGTTAGTGTTGAAAGAATATCTGCTATACATTATTTTGAGAGTATTAATGATTTAGCGAAAGCTAAGATAATGAAATATAATACTAATACATTTATTACTCTTTATAGACTTTCTAATTATTATAATTACTTCTATGGACAAATGCCTCCTTCTACAGCTAGTTTAAAAGAGTTTAAATTAACTTATGTAGATGATAATGGTTTTGTATTACAGTTTCCTACAGAGTATTCTCATAATCAAATTAAAACTTATGTCCATCATCCTAATATGTTTAAAGTCTTTAAAGAATGTAGAGATTGGACTAAATTAATGAAAATAGAAACTATTGCAGATTTAAATGAAGTTGTTAGTCGTGGTAAAATTTGCGATTTAATTAGAATAGATGAAACTTTACAGAGTAATAGACTCTTAAATGTGGCTAGAAAGATAGTAGATAATAAAAAAGACAAAAAAATAATATTACTTGCTGGTCCATCTTCTAGTGGTAAGACGACAACAACTACTAAACTTTGTATGTATTTAAAGAGCTTTGGACTTAATCCTAAGATGATTAGTATGGATGATTATTTTGTAGATAGAGATAAAACTCCTTTAAATGAAAAAGGAGAGAAAGATTATGAGACAATTGATGCAGTTGATAATAAATTATTAACTAAACAAATTAATGAATTATTAGAGGGTAAAGAGGTAATGGCTCCTATCTATAACTTTAAAGAAGGAGTTAAAGAGTTTGTTAAAGAGTTAAAATTAGATAAAGATGATATCTTGTTAATAGAAGGAATACATGGCTTAAACCCTAAAGTGTTAAAAGAAATACCTGCTAAGAATAAATTTAAAATATATTTATCGGCTCTAACAGAACTTAATATAGATTACCATAATCGTTTTCCTACTACAGATAATAGACTTTTAAGAAGAATAATTAGGGATAATAGAACTAGAGGTTATAATGTAGTAGATACTTTGAGAGTTTGGAATAATGTTAGAAGTGGAGAAGAGAAATATATATTCCCTTATCAAGATGAAGCGGATGTTACTATTAATACAGCTTTAATATATGAATTAGGAGTATTAAAAACTTATGTTGAACCTTTACTTTATTCAGTAGATGAAGATTCAACTTATTATGAAGAAGCGAAGAGACTTCTTAATGTGTTAAGATTAATTCTTCCTATTCCGAGTGAAAGCATTCCAGATGATTCTATACTTAGAGAATTTATTGGTGGTAGTTGTTTTCATGATTAAGACTTTTATAGTCTTTTTCTATTGACATAATCTATCTATTATGATACATTGTAAACAGATGGGAGACTTGTATAAAAGATGGGGAAAGGAGAAGGTTAAAAAAAGTTAAATTTATATGAATTTTGCAAATTGAGAGAATTGTTAGTATGAATATTTAAAATTCGTCTAGAGAAAATATTAAATTGAAGAGGTATTTTTCCTGAATTTTAAATTTTACCTTTTTGCAATCATTTGTAGACTATGATATAATTAAGGCAACTGGTCTTTCTAAGAAACAAATATCAATGTTAATGTAGAGAAGAGCATAATTGCTCTTTTTTGTAAATTCAAAGTAAATATTTTTTTTGGCTTTTTTGAGTTTTTTTCTTCCATATCTTAGAAAATTTGTTATAATGGTGTTAGAATAATTTGATAATATAGGGAGGTTGATAAAGATAAATGATAAATAAAATTAATGGAATTATAAGAGATAATAAAAAGATATTTATTATTGGCATTATTATAATTCTTCTATTACTTATTATTGGAATATCATATGCATGGTTAATGACTACATTACAAGGAGAGAAAGATATAAGTATACTAGTGGATACTATTGATTTAGAATTAGATGAAAGTGCTTCAGAAGGAATACAATTAGTAAATGCTATACCTACTTATGATGATGAGGGTAAAGTATCTAGTCCTTATAAGTTTTCTTTAGTAAATAAGAGTGATATAGACTTATATTATTCATTATCATTAATAGATGATGAAGAGTTAATCAATAATTGTCAGACTACTGATGGAAGCCCTTGTGAATTATTGGATTCTAAGGATGTAAGATTTGAAGTAAAAGTAGGAAATGATTATCAATATTTAGATAATATGGGTTCATTGTCAGATTCACCAGTAATATATCATGGTGTAATAAATGCAAATGAAACTGTTGATTGTGAATTAAGAGTATGGATTAATATAAATGCAGGAAATGATGCAATGGGAAAAGCTTTCTTAGGTAAGTTAAAAGTATTTGCAACACAACAGGTAGCAGAAGATAAGTTTATACAAGATAATGAAGAAGTAAATGAGCCAAAGATGGATAGTAATATGATTGCAGTACGTCATGATGGTTATAATTGGGTAAAGACAGATAAAGATAATGGGTGGTATAACTATGGAAGAGGAATATGGGCAAATGCTGTTACTGTAAGTAGTGATACATTATCAACATATCAAAGTGCAGGAGTAGGTACTGTAATTAATATGGATGATATAGAGACAATGTGGGTATGGATACCAAGATACTCTTATACAATAACAAGTGAAGATGGAAATAATTATTATGGTAAAAGAGGAGTATATTTAAGTGATACACCTACAAGAGCTTTACCAGGAGAAATAGATATTAAGTTTATAGGAACAGATGTAAAAGAAAAAGGAACAGCAAGATATAGTAATACTGAGGCACCAAAGAATTGGTATACACCAGATGCATTTACATTTGGAGATGTAGAACTTTCAGGAATATGGGTAGGAAAGTTTGAAACAAGTAATACGACACAAAGCAGTACAAATAGTGCAACACTAGATCCGATAATAAAACCAAATGTAAGCAGTTGGAGAAATATAAATGTAAGTAATATTTATAATGTAGGACTAAAGGTGAGTGCTGAAGGAAATATGTATGGATTTAGTCAAAGTATGAACTCACATGCTATGAGAAATGATGAATGGGGAGCAGTTGCATATTTATCACAGAGTGCATATGGAAAGTTAGGAAATGTTAATTTTATAGGAGCAGATAAAGAGATATATCAAAATAAGAGTAACCAATATATAACAGGATGTAGTAGTGGTTTACCAAGTAATAATGGAGCTCAAGGATGTCAATATAGATATGATGATAATACGAGAGATGAGAGTGGAGAATCAGGAAAAGGAGTAGGAGCTAGTAGTACAGGAACAATTTATGGAGTATATGATATGTCAGGTGGTGCTTGGGAATATGTAATGGGAAATTATAATGATACTATAGGTGGTAGTGGATTTGGTGAACCATTAACATTAGATTCAAAATATTATAATAAATATACAAGTAGTACAGCAAGTGAAGCATGTAATGGAGGAGTATGTTATTCACATGCCTTAAGTGAGACAGCAGGCTGGTATAATGATTATCAGACAATGGTTACATCTACGAACCCATGGTTGGTGCGCGGCGGTGGCTACGGTAATACGGATGCGGGTGTTTTCAACTTCAACGCCTGGGGTAATGGTGGTGCTAACTACCTCAGCTCGTTCCGCCTCGTGATGAGTCCTAGCCCGTAAGGGCTAACTCTTATCGCAGAACAAAATAAGATGGTAAAAATAGAGAAAGAAAGAATGTTGTCGAATTATTCGAGATAGTGAGCCTTGGTGACCTCTTTTTTAGCACCGAGGCGTATTTTTGTGGTTGAGATAATTATGTAGAGAAGTACAAAAAAACACGGACCTTATCTATTGATAAGGTCCGTGTTTGACATATTTGTTAAAGATACTATAAGAATGGACAAAAAGAGGAAAATAACTATGTACAATTTTAATATGCTTAATTGTAAGAATAATAATTATTTCTGTTGTTATTTGAAATTTAATTTTGTACAATATAATTGTCATCTTTTGGTGATAGGGATTAAATCATTAATTTATTATTTTTTTAGGCTATCCTATATCAGTGGTATGCAATTGATTTTGCGTTGTTGCGCGGCGGTGACTATAATAATGATTCTACTGCAGGTGTTTTCTACTTTAACGCCTGGTACAATGGTAATGCTCGCAGCAATAGCTCGTTCCGCCTCGTGATGGGAGACTATGGTATATTTATAATTTAAGTTATTATGTATATAATAAAAAATTAATATTATAGAGATTTAATTCCTACTTTTATAAGTAAATTTGAGATATGATGATGGTTAGTAGTTAATTTGGTCGAAAATCAGGATTCATATGCAAGGCTATGCCTTGTTTTTTGTTTTGTTTTTTTGATAAAATTATTTTAGGGAGAAATTTATAAGTCCTAATAGTTTTTTTGTTTTGGTTGCGCGGCGGTAACTGGAATACTAATCCTGGGGAGTATGCGGGTGTTTTCAACTTCAATCACAACAACACCAATGGTAATGCTAACAACAATGGCTCGTTCCGCCTCGTGATGGGAGACTATGATATAAGAAGTGTTTAAGTTATTAATAATTTAGTAAAAAACATTTATCATAGAGGATTTCTTCCTTTTCGTTTTACGAATAAAACAATGAAGTAATGTTTTCTAGTTAGTAGGAGTCGAATACTAGAAAATTTTTGTTGTTATTTGAATAATTTAGTGATAAATTTTAAATAGGGAAAAATTTATATGTCCTATTTTCTTTTCCAATATGGTTGGTGCGCGGCGGTAACTACAACAATAATACTAATGCGGGTGTTTTCAACTTCAACACCTGGAATAATGGTAATGCTAACAACAACAACTCGTTCCGCCTCGTGATGGGAGACTATAATATGAGATAAGTTTAAGTTATTAATTATTTAATAAAAAACAAATATCATAGAGAATTTTTTCCTTTTCGTTTTACGAATAAAATAATGAAGTAATGTTTTCTAGTTAGTAGGAGTCGAATACTAGAAAATTATTTTGGAGGTTTACTATGGATGATTTAGAAGCATTAGTTATTTATAAACAGTATGTTGAACTTATTTATTATACTCTTATGATTCTTTTGAAATATCCTAAGAGTGAACGTTTTTCTTTAGCTCAAGATATTAAAAATGTTACTTATGAAGGACTTAAAGATATTATTTATGCTCAGAAGGAGTTTGATAAGAAAAAAAGACTTTCATATTTGAATGAACTTGATGCTAATCTTAAGATAGTTAAAGTGTTAATTAGGGTTTCTCATAAGAAAAAATATATTAATTCTAAGAATTATACTGCCTGGAGTAAGAAACTTACTAATATTTCTAATCTTAATGGAGGTTGGATTAGATCATGCCTCACACGATAAGAAATGAGTTTGATAAACATTTAACTATTGAAGCATTATTTGATGCTCATGAACGTGCTAGTAAGACTAAGAGAAATTCTTATGAGGTTTTAAAGTTTGAAATAGATTTAGAGACTAATATAGTTAATCTTTATAAGAAACTTAAAAATGGTACTTATAAAATGGGTAAATATAGAACTTTTAAAATATATGAACCAAAAGAAAGAGTTATTAGAGCTTTACCTTATGTAGATAGAATTGTTCATCAATGGTATGTTTATGAATTTATTAAGTCCTATGTTGTACCACGATTTATTAATGATTCTTATGCTTGTATAGAAGGTAGAGGAACTCATAAAGCGGTTGATAGGGCTCAAGAGTATATGAGATGTATGAAAAATAAATATGGTACTTATTACATTGTTAAATGTGATATTAAAGGATTCTTTTATAATATAGATAAAGATGTTTTATATAATATTTTGAAGAGATTTATTAAAGATGAGAAACTCTTAGCTTTAACTTATGAATTTATATATAATGATGGTGAAGAAGTTGGTCTTCCTATAGGAAATTATACTTCGCAGTTCTTTGCCAATATTTATATGAATGAACTTGATCATTATGTTAAAGAGGTACTTAAAATTAAATATTATGTTAGATTTATGGATGACTTTATTATGTTTGTTAAGACTAAAGAAGAAGCAAAGAAAGTTTTTTTAGATATATCTAAATATGTTAGAGAAGTACTTCATTTAGAACTTAATAATAAGAGTAGATATTATCCTAATAAGATGGGACTTGACTTTTGTGGATTTAGAATATATGGGAGTTATAGATTGCTTAGGAAAAGAAGTATTAAAAAGGTTAAAAGAAAAGTGAAACGTTGGAATGTTCTTTATGAAAGAGGGCTTCTTGATTTAGATAAAACTGTACTTGAATGGAATTCTTGGCTTGCTCATAGTTCTCATGGTAAGTGTTATAAATTACAAATGGATATTTATAATAAAATAATCTTTAAAGAATATTTAAAGAAACCTTATGTAGAAACTTATGGGAGAATATTATAGTTTATCATTAGTGAAAGAGGGTAATGATTATGGATATATATGAAAAATCTAGGTGGATTTTAATTATAAATATAGTGGTTATATGGTATGTATTATTTGTCTTTGGCCCTTCGGTTATGCTTATTGTTGAATTCAGTTCTTATGTTCTTTTGTTGGTAGGTACTTTATATCTTGTTTATAATAATATTTTCTCTTATGTTGAAAAATATAAAAAAATAGCATTTGTTTTTACTGGTATACTTATATTATTACATTTTTTTACAAATATAGATAATATTCGATATCTTCAATTATATTCATTTGTTTATGCTTTTCTTAGATCTATGTTAATTTTTTTAGCTATTTTAGAGGTGGTATTTATAATAGAAGGAATAGTAGTAAAGAAAAAAAGCAAATAAAGGTTTAGATAAATAGTTATAAAACGTATTGGGTTTTATTGACAGAATATTAATGATAATATATAATATGTTTCAAATGTGAAGTGGTATTGTTTTTTTGTATAATTGTAGTGCTTTTTAGTAAATATAGAAAAATTTAATAATGATGCCATTTTTTAATAAGGTGGGTTTATGAAGAGTTTGAGTATAATAGTTCCTGTTTATAATAGTGAAGCTTATCTTGAAGATTGTTTAAATAGTTTAGTTTTACAAGATGTTTTGGATTTTGAAGTAATTATTGTAGATGATAATTCTAGTGATAATAGTTTAGATATAATAAAAAAATATTGTGAGTTGTTACCTGATATTTTTAAATATATTCATTTAGATGAAAATAAAGGTGTTTCTGTTGCTAGAAATATTGGTCTTAAATATGCTAGTGGTGAATACATTGGTTTTGTTGATAGCGATGATTTTATTCATAGAAATATGTATGGAGATATGTTAGCTTTAACAAAGATGTGTAAAGGTTTAAAAGTTGTATCTACAGGAGTTCAAAGAGTTTTGGAAAAAGATAGTAGTAAAAGTTTTATTGAAAGTGATTGTGATAATATTTCACCTATAATTATTGATGTTTCTAAAAATCCAGATTTTTTATGTTATGAGTCACCAGCTTGTTGTAATAAAATATATCGAAGAGATTTATTTAATGAAGAGCCTTTTATTCCTTCTGTTAAGTGGGAAGATATAGCATTTGTTTATCCTACTATTTTAAAAGCATCTGTAATTGGTTTTATTCCATCTAACTATTATTTCTATAGAAGTAATAGTAAAGGAATTATGGCTTCTTGTTTAAATGTTAATGAAGATATATTTGATATTTTTAAAGTGTGTGATGGTATTACTATGCAAACAATTAATGATGGTACTTATTATTCTTATAAAGAGGAGATTAGAAAAATACAAATTATTTCATGTTTAGATAGACTTAGAGAAATATATAATTGGAATATTAGTAATGATAAAAAAATGGAGATTTTAAATGAGTTTAATAAACTTATTATTAGTAAGTATGGTACTTATACTATAGGTGAAGATAGCGAAGAATTTAGTTTTATTAAAGAACTGGATGATTTTGTAGGAACTGTAAATGAAGATGATGTTAAAAGAAAAGTGTTATCTAATATACGAGATATAAGTAATCCCTTAGATTGTTGAGATTTTTTGTTTTACCTATGATGTTTATAGATATGAATGAAGTTAAATTACTAAACACAGAAAAAGCTTCAGAAGATAGTGTTTAAAACCCGGGCTTTATCTCTTGTAGGTAGTGAAGATATAGTTTTTAATCATTCTGATAAAGTTAAAGTTTATACTAAATAAAAAAGGTAAATGCAACAAAAATAGTTGCATTTTTATAATAGGCAAATTTTAAAAAATATATTGACAAGTAGTTGTATATAGTGTTATAGTATGTTTGCTGATTTAAATTTAGTTTTGCCTTGGGCAAAATTTTATTTAAAAGTAAATATGATACACCTGGATATGTGTAAAGAAAGGAGCGAGAAATTACAATGCCTACAGTAAATCAATTAGTACATAAAGGTAGAGGAAAGAAAGTTCGTAAGAGTAAAGCACCAGTGCTTTTAGTAGGAGTTAATACAATTAGAAAAAAACAAACTAATAATCCATCTCCTCAAAAACGTGGTGTATGTACTCGTGTTGGTACTAAAACACCTAAGAAACCAAACTCAGCTTTACGTAAGTATGCGCGTGTTCGCTTAAGTAATGGTAAGGAAGTAGATACTTATATTCCTGGTATTGGACACAACTTACAAGAGCATAGTGTTGTATTAGTTCGTGGTGGACGTGTTAAGGACTTAATCGGAGTTCGTTATCATATTATTCGTGGCGCACTAGATACAGCAGGAGTTAAAGATAGAAAACAAGGCCGTAGTAAATATGGTGCTAAGAAACCTAAGAAATAGTATGAAATAATTGGAAGGAGGATAAATTATGCGTAAAAGACGTGCTGTTAAAAGAGATATTTTACCAGATCCTATATATAAGTCTAAGACTGTTGCTAAACTTATTAATACAGTTATGCTTGATGGTAAAAAAGGTGTTGCTCAAACTATCGTTTATGATGCTTTTAATATCGTTAAAGAAAAGACTGGTAAAGATTCATTAGAGACTTTTAATCAAGCGATGGAAAATATTAAACCTCTTTTAGAAGTTAAATCTAGAAGAGTTGGTGGTGCTAATTATCAAGTTCCTCAAGAAGTTACTCCAGCAAGAGCAGAAGCTTTAGCTTTGCGTTGGTTAGTTGGATTTTCTAGAAAACGTGGAGGACGTGGAATGGCTGATAATTTAGCTAATGAAATAATAGATGCATCTAATGGAACAGGTGCTGCTGTTAAAAAACGTGAAGATACCCACAGAATGGCTGAAGCTAATAAAGCTTATGCTCATTATCGTTGGTAGGAAGGAGAAATTATGGCAAGAGATACGTCATTAGAAAAAACAAGAAACTTTGGAATTATGGCTCATATCGATGCTGGTAAGACTACTTGTACTGAACGTATTCTATACCTTACTGGTAAAATTCATAAGATTGGTGAGACTCATGAAGGTGCTAGTCAAATGGACTGGATGGAGCAAGAAAAAGAGCGTGGTATTACCATAACAAGTGCGGCTACTACTGCATATTGGAAAGGATATCGTTACAATATTATCGATACTCCAGGACACGTAGACTTTACTATCGAAGTTAGTCGTAGTTTAAGAGTTTTAGATGGTTCTGTAGCTTTGCTTGATGCTCAAGCTGGTGTTGAACCTCAAATGGAGACAGTTTGGAGACAAGCTGATGAATTTAAAGTTCCTAGAATGATTTTTGCAAATAAAATGGATAAGATGGGAGCTAACTTTGAATATAGTTTAAAAACTATTAAAGATCGTTTAGGAGTTAATGCTAAACCTATACAATGGCCAATTGGGGCTGAATCTGAGTTCCATGGTGTTATTGACTTAGTTACTATGAAAGCTTATGAGTTTGATGGTACTGAAGCTGAAGAGTCTAAAGAAATAGAAATTCCTGCAGACTTAAAAGATTTAGCAGAAGAGAAACATGCTGATTTACTTGATGCTGTTGCTGAATTCGATGACGATATGATGGAAACATATCTTGAAGGTGGAGAAGTAACAGTTGAGATGATTAAACGTGCTATTCGTAAAGGATGTCTTGCAGCTAAGTTCTTCCCAGTTATGTGTGGTACTGCTTTAGGTAATATGGGTATTAAACCATTACTTGATGCTGTTATTGATTATTTACCAAGTCCATTAGATATTCCATCTATTAAGGGACATAACTTAAAGGGAGATGAAGAAGTTCGTCATCCAAGTGATAGTGAACCATTTAGTGCATTAGCATTTAAAGTTATGACTGATCCATTCGTTGGACGTTTAACATTCTTTAGAGTTTATTCAGGTCACTTAGCTAGTGGTAGTTATGTACTTAACTCTACAAAAGACTCTAAAGAAAGAATTGGTCGTATCTTACAGATGCATGCTAATACTCGTAAAGAAATTAGTGATGTATATACTGGTGATATAGC
>CALVIS010000009.1 GCA_944331805.1 uncultured Bacilli bacterium | reverse complement strand
TCCTATTTTTTCCAATTTGTTAATTTAATTTTGAAATTTCTCTAAGGTTTAACATTAAATAAATTAAAGATTAACAATAAATTTAAAACCAGAAATAAAGATAGTAGATGGAGATGGAAGTGAAGAAAATCCCTATCGTTTAGAAGAAGATAATGATACTAACTTAGAAGGAACACTATTAAATACAAGATATAGTGGAGAATATATGAAGTTTGGAACAGGTGAGAATAACTTATATAGAATAGTAAGTCATGAGACCGAAGGACTAACTAAAATAACAAGTGCAGAACTATTAAAAGAAAATGAAACATACAAAGTTATATCTTTTGGTAATGTCTATTATTCAAGTACAAATACAATAGGGCTATTTCTAAATGGAGAATATCTAAATAGTGGTGCTTATCTAACAGATGAACAACTAAATATGATAGAGGAAAATACAACTTGGTATTTAGGAACAGTTGGTCAAGGAATGAATTATAAACTTGCAAAATATACAGATACTGAAATGAATAATTTAACATCAAATACAACTATTGCAAAGGCGGGATTATTAAGATTAGGAGAATTAATGGCAGGGAAATTTGATAGAAATGAAAATAATGCTACTTATTGGTTATTATCCCCATATAGTTCAGTAGGACCACGAACATTGACTAGTTATGGTTATTCAGCATATAATACATCAGTTGCCACTAATTATATATGTCCTTCTTTAAACCTAAAATCTAACGTCATAATAACTGGTGGTGACAGGACCCTACAAAACCCATTCACTTTAGCCCTTGAATAAAAAAATTATCTATTCTTATGCTAGAAAAATAAAGTACTTTTATTGTAAAAGTACTTTTTTCTTGGTATAATTTAAACTAGAAAGAAGGGTTGATAGTTATGAACTTTAAATCACTATTAAAAAATGAACATTTACTATCAATCCTTCATAATGTCTTAATGAATGAAACTACTAAAAATAAAGTATCTAATGTCTCTATTAATGGAGAAAGTTATAGTTATAATAGATATTCTCTATTAATAACAATGGATATAGTAATTAAATATAAAATTATAATTAATGATGATATTTATAATAATTATTTCTTAAATAAACTAGATACTATTACTAATAATTATATTAATCACGGAGACCTAATCATTAAAGGTAACTCTTTACTAATCGATTTAGTCTCTAATAAATTAAATTTAACTACTACTAAAACTGAAGATAAAAAAGAGATACTTAAATATATCTATGATAAATATATCGTTAATGGCTATTGTTTCCATAGTTTTCCTTCTATCTTTAAAGAAAAAACAGAAGAAGTAGGATTAACACAAGATGTAGATATTAAAGAATTAAATGATTTAAAGAAAATAGACTACATCTTTTCTAACCACAACTATAATAATATTATATCAAGAGACTTAAAAGAAAAGAGTAGAGCGATATATATAACAGATTCCCCTGCTATGGCTTATTACTATGCTTTTAGAAGTCCAGAATATATGGCTGAGATTACTTCTCTTAGTAAGTATTATAATTATCTTAAAGACTATAATAAAGATGCTTTTTATCTTAAAGACTATCATAAATGTAAAAGTAATTTAGCATCTCTTTGTCAACATGTTAATATGACTACTAAAGAAGAAACAACTATTCTTAAAACCTTTGATAGAAGATGGAAAGCTTTAAATTTATCTGAATCACTTCCTTGTATTGCCTTTATTAAAAGAAGTGATTTAGCAAAGAATTATTTATCTAATATCGATGATATTATTAATAGTGTCGATACTATAGATTTAAATATCTTAGTGTCTAAAATTACTGATAGTAAGTATCCTATTATAAAAAGATATAGTAATATTAATTCTTTAGATTTAACTGTTATTACTATGCCTAGTTATAGAGAAATAAAGAATAATAAATTTATAATTAAAGATAAACCTAAAGCAGTAGTAACACCTATTACTAGAGAAGCTTATCAAGAAGAAAAAGTCAAAAAAGAAAAATTAAACTTTAATTATAAATATGCTTTTAGTTATGGAAATGCCAATGTTGTTGCCCTAACAGGACTTCTCTTAATAACATTAGGTATGACTTTAACTATAATTATAAATGTATTAGGAGGTTAAACATGAAAGATATTAAAATAGTATTTATGGGAACACCTGACTTTGCTGTCCCAATATTTAAAGCTCTTGCTGAAGCTGAAAACTATAACGTCGTTGCAGTCGTTACTCAACCAGATAAAAAAGTTGGTAGAAAACAGATATTAACACCAACTCCAATTAAGGAAGCTAGTGCCTTATATAATATACCTGTATTACAACCAGTAAAAATAAGAGATGAATATGAGGAAGTATTAAAGTATGAACCAGATATGATAGTAACATGTGCTTATGGACAAATATTACCTAAGGAATTACTTGATTATCCTAAGTATAAATGTATCAATGTTCATGCTTCTCTTTTACCTAAACTAAGAGGAGGAGCGCCTATTCATCATGCTATTATGGATGGTTATGATAAGACTGGTATAACTATTATGTATATGGATATTAAAATGGATGCAGGAGATATTATTAGCGAGGTTGAAACTGCTATCACTAAAGATGATACCCTAGGTTCTCTTCATGATAGATTAAGTGAAATGGGTAAAGATTTATTATTAGAAACTCTACCTAATATAATTAGTGGTAATATTAATCCCATTAAACAAGATGAAACTGAAGTTACTTATGGCTATAACATTACTAAAGAAGATGAGAAGATTGACTTTAATAAGACTAACACTGAAGTAGATAACAAAGTTAGAGCCTTAAATCCAACTCCAGGTGCTTATACAACTTTAAATGGTAAAAGAATGAAAGTATATGATGTAAGACTTAGTGATAGATATTATGCTAATACACTTCCTGGAACAATAGTTGGTTTTGAAAAAGATGGTATTAGAGTAGTTACAGGTGATAAAGAAGTAATACTAACAGATATCGCTATAGAAGGTAAGAAAAGATGTTTAGTAAAAGATTATTTAAATGGTATAGATAAAAAAGAATTGTTAGGAGTAGTATTAAAGTGAAAGAAGAGAAGGAAAAGAAAGAAAATAAATATATAAAATTTATAAAAGATTTATCTAAAAGTAAAAGAGGAAGAGCCATACTTTTCTTTATCTTTTATTTTATCTTTTTCTTCGTTTTGATATCTCTAATAAGAACAAATTATAATAGTAATAGAACTGTTGATACACCAAATGATAATAAAGTTAATACTGAATATAAATTAGATGGTATCGAAAGTGGTAATTATCATTTTACAAGAGAAGAAAATATTAATGGAGTTATAACTAACTTTACAGGAGATAAAAATGATGACAAAATAGAAGGAGTAATGACTAGTAATGATACCTTCTATAATTACTTTATCTATGGTAATATTAATTTAATAAAGGCTACTGATAAATACGAAGTAACTAGTGAATTATATCACTTTAATAATATTACTGATGATAATAATATATCTAGAATTTTAAAAAGTGCGACACTTATTTCTAAAACAGAGTATGAAACAGGTAATATTTCTTATAATTATGAGATAACTACAAATACAATAGACTCTATTATTAATAACACTAACATTGATATTGCCGATATTCCTAATAGAATAGTATTAGAAACAAATGAAGAAGATGAAGTAATTAAAATTACTTATGACTTATCTAGTTATTCTACATATATTAATGGAACCTCAACTACAACAACAATTACTGTTAGTTACTCTAATTTTGGTGAAATAGAAGATATAGAAATTCCAGAAAGTTAAGGTAAATAATATGGAAAGTTATATTTATAAAGATAAAAATGATTTTAACACTAATATGTATAAACTAATGCAAGAGTTTAAAATAAAAGATTTAAACTATAAATGGTTAATTACAGACATTGAAACTAATGAAGATGAACTTTTTAATAGAGAATATACCATTATAAATCATCAAGATTTAATAAATCTTTTAGAAGATAATAAAGATATACAATGGATATGGGCTGTATTTTCTCTTATACCTTCTAAATATAATGACGATGAAATACTTAAATATCCTTTTCCTTATATAATAGAGAATGAAAATATTAATCATACAATACAGCATCCACTAGCAGAAATAGAAATAGATTGTATTGATAGTTCTTATGCTAAAATAATATTAAAAAATAAAGGAGAAACTTATGAAAAATAAAAAAGGTATTAAAAAGATTATCATAGGTATTGTAATAGTAATTGTTATATTTTTAGGATTAATATTCTTTATGGCATATAAAGAATTACAAGAAGAAGATATTTTAAAACAAGAAATAATTAACTATAGTAATAAAGACTTAGCGACAGATGATTATTCTATTGAGGTTAAAACAACAGGAGATAGAGCCTATGTAGAAGAAGCAGTTAAAAAGTATTATAAGAGTCTATCAGACAGTGTTAAAGCGATAAATAGTTATTTAAATGATGAAGAATTAACTAATATATTAACTATTGATAGTCTAAGAAATGATAGCCCTAATTATACAAAGAGTCATACTCTTATAAGTAATACTAAAAGTAAAGTAACTAAAGAGTTAGAAAAGATTAGTAGTCTATGTGAAGAAGATACTATTAAAAACTTAATAGATAAAGATAAACTTAGTAATAGTGAATATTATTATGATTTTTATCTAGATCTTATGTATACTAAAAAAGATTTAGAAATATTTAATAGTACTAAAGAACAAATGGAGACTCTATCTAATAATTTAAATGAATTCTTAGATAAAATAGATGAAATACTAACATTCTTAGAAACAAATGCTAATTATATAGAATATACTGATACAGATATCTATATTAGTGATGATAATATCTTAAATGAGTACAATAATTTAATAGAAGAGTTAACAACCCTTGCTAATAATATGGAAAATACTGAAAGTGATATTTAATCATTTTCTTTATATTTAAGTAGCATTGTGTTTTACTTGATACTTTGCCTATTTTCTGTTATAATATGCTTATTTACATAGCAAAATTTGGAATTAAAAAGAAAAACATAAATAAAAATTAATATGATAGACTATATGTAAGGAGAATATAAGGTATGGAAGGAAAAAATAAGGAATTATTAGAGCAGTTAATGGAAAAAACAAAATCAACAGCTCTTACACTTTTTGATGATGATGTCGACCTAAGTTGTTTGCTTGGAGAAATTTATTTATTGTTGGAAGACGTAGTTGAGGATAAACATTCTATAAAAATGGACTTATTTGAAGAGTGTTATAAATATTATAATGATTATTATAAAGAAAAGAAAGAAGCTTTAGAGAAAGAAAGTACAAAAGAAGAAAAAGAAAGCAAAAGTGAAGCAGTAGCTAGTAGTGAAGATGAAATTAAAGAAAAAAATGAAGTTACTGTTAATAATCAAGTAGATTATATTCCTGTGGATTGGCAAGGCTCTATTTATGGTGATGAGGGATTCTTTTCTGAATTTAGTAGTATGGGATATAATAAACGTTTGTACCGTGTTGATAATATAGGTAATGCTAAAAATAATGTTAAGATTTATTATGATGCGAATAATAAAGAAACACCTTACATATTAGAAGTACCTCTAAAACAAATTCAAAATGGAATTTGTACTAATAAGGATATGGAACGTGGAGGACATAAATATAATTACTTACGTTTTAGACTACCTAAATCTATAGTAAACAGTAATTTATCACTTAGTATAGATAGTAAACTACATTTATTAGATGGTAGTGATTTATATGATGCTCTTTATGACGCAAATAAAAGTAATCACGGCATAGATAATGAAATGAAACAAATTATGTTACCTTATTCTAATAGAGAAATAAAGAAACCATCAGAATATGATTTAACTTTTTCTAAAATATTAAAAGAATATTTTTATGATGATGCTCAAGTTGTTGATGAATGGTATGGTCGTTTATTTAATTCACTTAATGAAATAGGGTTTGGTGATGTTGAATCAAATTTAATGATTAATGTAATAAAAAGTAATGATATACCAACTTTAGATGTCAAAGATGCAATATATTTAAGTAATATTTTAGAAGAAAGTAATATAAATTTTATGATAGGAATTAATGTTGAACCTCAGTCTAAAAATACATTCAGTTCTAAACAAATAGCTCGAGCAAATTATGATGTTTCAAAAGGATTTGACGAAAAACAAAACTATGGCAATCTTACCAGAGGTTATGGAAACTGTTCTTATCCTGTTTTTAATATTAATACTGGACCTAGTATAGACAATGCTTTAGTTTTGACATTAGAAAATGGTTTAAGTTCTAAAGAAAATATAGAAGCATTCTATTATCATATTCAAAACCATGATGTAAAAAAACTTATGGGAGAAGTTATTAAAGGAAGATATTATGGTAATAAAAATAAGATAGAGACTATTGAATATTGGCATAATAGATATTTAGAAGTTGAAAAGAAGATTGCTAAACATCTAGAAGAGTTATATCAAGCTAAATATGGTATGAGTTTTGTAGGAGAAGAGAATATTAAATCTACTACTTCAAAAGAAAGTGGTTTTACTCATCGTTAATAATAATTATGCCATTAAATATCAAATGATATATGCATTTGATATTTTCTTTTTACTTTTCCATGCTTATCAGTTATAATATTTAAAGAAAAGAGAGTGATAAAATGTTTGAAAGCTTAGGAGATAGATTACAAAATGCTCTACATAAAATAAAAGGGTATGGTAAAATTACTGAAGATAATATCGGCGATATGATGAAAGAAATAAGACTAGCATTACTTGAAGCTGATGTTAATTATAAAGTAGTTAAAGAGTTTGTTAATAATGTTAAAGAAAAAGCTTTAGGAGAAGAAGTTAGAACTAGTATTAAACCAGGAGATTTATTTGTTAAGATAGTAAAAGATGAACTAACTGAATTACTAGGAGGAGATTCCGCTCCCCTAAACCTTAATGGTAATCCTGCAATATTAATGTTAGTAGGACTTCAAGGTAGTGGTAAAACTACAACTATTGGAAAACTTGCTAATTATTTACGTAAGAAAAAGGGTAAGAAACCTCTAATGGTCGCTTGTGATGTTTATCGTCCTGCTGCTATCGATCAGTTAAAACAATTAGGTAAAGAACTTAATATCGAAGTTTATAGTGAAGGTAAGGGTAACCCTGTAGAAATAAGTAAGAATGCTATTAACTATGCTAAAGAAAATGGTTATGACTATGTCTTAATCGATACTGCAGGACGTCTTCAAATAGATGAAGCTTTAATGGAAGAATTAGAAAATATTACTGAAGCAGTGTCTCCACAGGAAACATTACTTGTAATAGATGCTATGATGGGACAAGATGCTATTAATGTTATAACAGGTTTTAATGATAAATTAAAATTAACAGGAGTAATACTTACTAAATTAGATGGTGATACTAAAGGTGGAGTTGCCTTATCCGTAAGACATTTAACTAATGTACCTATTAAGTTTATTGGTACAAGTGAAAAACTAGATGGACTAGATTCTTTTGACCCAGAACGTATGGCAGGACGTATTCTTGGAATGGGAGATATCGTCTCTTTAGTTGAACAAGCAGAAGCTGCTATTGATGAAAAAGAAGCTGAAAAGACTGCAAAAAGAATGCAAGAAGGTAAGTTTGATCTTGAAGATTTCTTAAGTACTTTAAAACAAATAAAGAAATTAGGACCACTTGAAAATATCTTAAAATTAATACCTGGTGCTAAAAAGATGGGACTAACTAATGTAAATATCCCACCTAAACAAATGGCACATATCGAAGCGATAATCCTTTCTATGACTAAAGAAGAAAGAAGAAATCCATCTATTATTAAAGCATCTCGTAAAACAAGAATTGCTAAAGGTTGTGGATTATCAGTATCAGAAGTAAATAAACTATTAACCCAGTTTGAAAACATGAAAAAAATGATGAAACAAATGAAAAATGGTAACTTTAAAATGCCATTTTAGGCAAATAATTTATACACAAATTTCCTAAGTGAATATCTTAATACTAGAGGAGGAAAGTGTATGTTATTTAATAATCAAGCTATCGATATGAATTATACTATCGATGGTAATAATAATGTCGTTGACCAAGATATGAATATTGATATCAATATGAACAATAATAGTATGGGAATGGGGCAAAATAATATGGAAATGATGGACAGTCAGTCTCCAATCATTGAACCAGTACAAGAGCGTCAAATAAATAGAACCTTCGTTCATCAAGTACCTCACGTATGTCCAATCCATACAAGAATAGTTAATCATCACATTTTCAAACATACTTATTGTCCTAGATATACTTGCTGTGAAGAAAATGTTTGTTGCAATATTGACCAAGGTTCATGTTGTAACTTTCGTTAAAAGCCAAGATAACCATCTTGGTTTTTACATGTCATAAAGTGTCTAATTATGTCATATCACTTGTAAAATGTTCTTTATAATTATAAGATAATAATAAGGAGTGTGATACAAGTGAATTATCCATCTATTGATAAATTACTTAATATTGTAAGTTCTAAGTATGAATTAGTTCATATCGCTGCAAGACGTAGTAAAGAAATGACTAAAGATGAACACTATCAACTAGCCTTAAACCAATATAAATGTGAAAAAAATATTGGTAGAGCCTTAGAAGAGATATTAGAGGGAAAATTAAAAGTAGTTGAAAAAGAAAACTCATGAGAAACACATATCAGTTTGGTATGTGTTTTATTATTTAAATTAATTATTTAATGTGATAGAATGATTTTAGAGGGGGAATTAATAATGCTAAATGATTTATGCTTTGAAATAATAGAAACCTGTCCTAATAATTGTTTATTTTGTTCTTCTTGTTCATCTATTAATAAAAAAAGAATGATAGATTATAAAAAGTTTAAAGAAGTAATAGATTATTTTATTAGTATAGGCGGAATAAAAGAAATATCTATATCTGGAGGAGAACCTCTATTACATCCTGAGCTATTAAGAATGATTAGATATTGTAAACTAAAAAATATTAAAACAATCTTATTTACTAGTGGTATAAAATTAAGAACTAAAATGACAGAAGAAGCTAAAGAAATGTTAGAGTTAAATCTAAGAAATCAATATAAATCATATCTAAATGAAGGTATGTCTCAAGAAGAATTTAATGCATTGATTGAGAAACAAATGAAGGTTTACTTATGGTATAATGAAAAAAGCTTTGATTCTCTATCAACATCTGATTGTAAACTATTAAAAGAAAGTGGACTTGATAAAATCGTTTTTGACTTTGAAGCTTGGAACAAAGATGTATATGACAAAATTATGGGAACTAAAGATTTATTTGATTTAGTAACATTATCAATGATAAAAGCCAAAAGTGCCGGACTTTATACTGATGCTCATTTCATTCCTACAAAAATTAATTATAAAGAGCTCGTTGATATTATTGAGATGCTTAATGCTACAGAATTTGATGAGTTAAGCATTCTTAATTTTGTTCCCCAAGGAAGAGGTAAAACTAATAAAGATTTACTATCTTTAACAGAAGAAGAATTTGGAGAGTTCCTTGAAATCTATGAAAAATGTAAAAATGAATTTAAAGGGAATTTAAGAGTAGGTATTCATTTACAAGAAGAAGATATTCATAAGTGCACAGCTGGGCTTTCTAAACTAGTTATTAAATATGATGGTACAGTTCTACCATGTGCAGCCTTTAAAGAATATGATTTAAAAACACTTAATAGTATGGGAATAAAAACCCCTAATATCTATACTAATTTAGAAGAAGTAGAAATACATAATGGTACTAGAAAACAGCCTTTGTGTAAACAGTTATATCATTTTAATAAAGTAATAAAATAAGGAGAAATATATGAAAATAGAAAAGTTTAAAAAAAGACCTAATGGTCTATATACTATATATTTAGATAATTTTAATAGTTATGATTTCTATGAAGAGATAATATTAAAGTATGAATTACTAATAACCAAGACTATAGAAGAAGATGAACTTGACAAGATAATTAAAGATAATAAAAACTATGAGAGTTACTATGATGCCTTAAAGACTTTAAAAAGAACTATTAAAACTAAAGAAGAGATAAGAAAGCTATTAACTGACAAAAAGTATAGTAAAGAAAGTATATCTTTTGCTATCAATACTTTAGAAAAACAAGGCTATATTAATGATAAAAACTATGCTAAGAGTTATGTTCATAATGCTATTATAACTACTAATAAAGGTCCTAAAAAAATAGCTTTAGAACTAGATAAAAAAGGAGTAAATCCCATTGATTATAATGAAGCACTAGATGAGTTTACGAACGTCTTAGAAAAAGAAAAAATAGAGAAGTTAATCTCTAAGAAAATAAAATCTAATCATAATAAAAGTGCTAAAGTCTTAAAACAAAAACTAGGGTTAGACTTAATTAATAATGGTTTCAACCAAGATATTATAAAAGAAGTATTAAACTCTACTGATATAGAAGAAAACAGTGATATTGCTAAAAAAGAATATCAAAAATATTATAATAAATTAAGTAAAAAATACTCTGGTAAAGAACTAGAATATAAACTTAAACAAAAGATGTATAGCTTAGGTTTTAAGATTCCAAAAGAATAGAGATAACAATAATGCTATCTCTTTTATTAATTAGGCTATTTTTTTAACTTTTTGAGTATTTTTATATTTATTTCTTGTCTCTTGTATATAATCTTTACCTTCTTCTATAACTTTTCTTCCTATTATTAGCAAGTCATCTTTTTCAATTCCATAAGCTTTAAGCATAGTTACGAATAAAGGAGCAGACCAAGCCTCACTTTCATCTTCCTTAACAATCGCTCTTTCAAATTCATAAGGTGTGTTTATTGTCCTTTGCATAGAAGGATATTTTACTAATAGACTAAGTTCTCTTATTTGTAGAATATCAAATAAATCATTAGTATTAGCTTTTCCATTTTCTTTAAGATGATTATGCAATATAGTAGTCGCTTTAATTACATGGTCATTACCTTCTATGTTATATTCATGATTTACCATTCTGACAAAAGCTTTTGCCCCTGTTATCATTCTTGTACATTTAGTCCATGCATAAAGAAGTTCTAAAGAATCATTACCCTCAATTGCTTCTTCAACTATTTTATTACGTAATTTCTTTTTTGTTTTATCATCACATGGTTTTTGAAGCTTAATGGCCTGTTCTTCTATTCCATTTTTTATAATATCTCTCCAAATAAAGAAATCTTCTGTTGTCTTAATCTCAGGAAATTCTTTAAAATCTTTTTCTACTTGCTCATAAATAGGAATTAATCTTTGTTTAGTTTCTTCTGTTATATTTTTTCTCATAATATCATCCCTTTCTTTTCTTGTGTCGCATATTATACTACAAAAGTTTTATTTTGTCAAAAAAGAGAAGTAACACTTTATTGGGTACTTCTCTTAAATATTAAATTTTTTTTCCTAACTAGCAGTTGAACTACTATTAACACTATCTAATAGTTGTTGCATTAAATCATCATAATCTTTCTTTAGACTATCATCATTAAACTTAATACCTGCTTCTTCTCTAATAGCAATCAAAGCATTATATCTTAAAGATGCATCTTCATTAAGCTTATCATCAGCAAGTGTTTTTATAATATCATCTTTAACTTTCTTTAATTTAGGTTTACTTTTCTGATCAACTTTAAGAATTATATGGTAACCAAAACTAGACTTAACAGGCTCTTCTGTATATTTACCTTTTTCAAGGTCAATTGAGGCATTTAAGAAAGCTTCATCCATATTATCATCTCTATTGAAATAATCAATTAAGCCACCATCACTAGCACTACCAGTATCATCAGAATACTTTTTAGCAAGTTCTTCAAAGTCTGCCCCATCATCTAATTGTTTGATTAAGTCTTCTGCTTCTTCCTTAGCTTTATCTTCAGCTTCTTGTTTTTCTTCAGTAGACATATCATCATTAGTATCAGGTTTAATTAAGATATGTCTAACTTTAATATCACCGATAACTTCATCATCATAGTATTTTTGGATCTCATCATCAGTAACACTATTCTTTACATAGTCTTCAATCGCTAAATTTCTCTTATATTCAAGTGATAACATATCTCTTAACTCATCTTCATCTTCAACACCTAAATATTGCTTAATAGCAGCTTGAAAAGCCTCATCATCATTATTATACTGACTCTTCATTTGTTCAATTTGCGAATTAATTGTTTCTGTTTCAGTATCATCAGTTTCATACTTCTCATCAAATAATTGATGATCAATCATATCAACTAAAACACTAATACCATATTTATCCCTTAATTCTTCATATAATGCATCTGCTGTAATCTTTCCTTCATCAGTTTTAACTACTGTATTGTTATCTTTAAGTTCAGCATTATTTCCACAACCAGTAACTAAAAGACAAATTGCAAGAAGAGAAGCAGTTGCTTTAACTATTTTCTTCATTATTTAATTTCTCCTCCTAATCATTAATAATTCAATTAATATCATAGCATTAACTTAACTAACTTGCAAATAAATAAGGCAAATTTATCACACTTTTTTATTAATTACCATAAAATAATGTGAACACTAGAAAAAAGGAGGATTAAGTTATGGGTAATTGTAATTCAAGCAGTGCTATAGTTCTAGTATTATTTATCTTACTAGTTATAATTATAGGTGCCTATATCTAAGATATAATAAGGAGGTGTAAAAATGTCTTGTTCAAATAATCAAACAGTAACTACAAGCTGCTGTACATCTAGACCAAGAAATAGTTTTGTAATCATAATTGTTTTATACATCTTACTAGCTATTATCTTAGGTTCTTGTATGACTTATTAATTAAGAAACTCTTTACTAGAGTTTCTTTTTTGTATGATATAAAGATATATGGACATAATAACAAAGAGGTGAACTTAAATGACTTCTAAAAAGAATCTATATTATTATTTAAATAACTTTATTTTATTCTCTTTTTTTGGTTTTCTCTTTGAAAATATCATGCATTTAATAACAAAAGGAAGCCTAACTAACAATCCTTTCTATGGACCTTGGATGCCGATATATGGTTTTGGAGTAATTATCATGATTTTTTTAACCAGACTAGTATTTAATAGGCTAAAGTTAAATAGACCTTTAAAAATTATTATTCTTTTCTTAACAGTTACAATTATCTTAACAATATTAGAACTAGCAGGAGGATACTTAACAGAATTTGTTTTTCATAAAAGTTTTTGGGATTATACTGATTTAAAATTTAACTTTGGCAAATATATCGCTCTAGAAGTAAGTATAGGTTGGGGCATCGCTTGTCTAATCTTCTTATATATAGTAAAGCCTCTAACAGATAAATTTATCGAAAAAATACCTAAATTTATCTCTATTATTCTTTTAATTTTAATAATAACTGACTTTATTTTTAGTTTCTTCTTAAAATAAAAAAGTTTTGCGACTCTAACCGTAAAACTTTTAACTATGAGTAAAGAAAAATCTCTACTCAGTTTTTAACTTTTCATAAACATTTTTAATATCACTAACTTTACTACTATCAAAAGTACATTTAAAACTATCACTATCATATCTTGGTATTAAATGGATATGATAATGTTTAACATCTTGTCCATAGAAATTATTCTGACAAATAGTTAAACCATCAATATTAAGTTTTTCTTTTAAGATAGGATAAATCTTCGTCTTAATAGTATCAATCATATAAGTAATAACTTCATTAGGTGTACTAAATAAATTTTCATAATGTTCTTTAGGAATAACTAAAGTATGACCATCACTATTAGGATTAACATCTAAAAATGCTAGTACTTTATCATCTTCATATAATTTATAAGATGGAATATCTCCTTTAATTATTTTACAAAATAAACAATCATTCATTAAAATCTCCTCCTTCAACTAACTTTATTATACCATTATTATCAAAAGTAACACTATAATTATTTGTATTTAAGCCATTACTTGCGGCAATGCTATTAAAACTATTAATTAAATTATTAAGATAAACATCATCTAAACTATCAACTTTAACATAGTAACTAACAGAGTAATAACCTGTATTATAAATATTTCCTTCTAAGATATCTATCACTTCCGCATCACTATACTTATCTAAGTCTTTAAACTCTATCTTAATATTTTGAAAGTTGGTATTTTTAAAAATCTCTTCATACTTATCTAAAACCTCTTTACTAGCTTTCTCCAATACTTCTTTTCCTTTTATATAATTCTCTTTATAATTATCTGTTATCTTATTATTTAAAGAAGTAATAGTAAAATTTAACTCACGATAATCTTTATTATAATAAGTAATACTATAACTATTATCATCTTTGTTATATTCTAAATCACTGCTTAATACGTCTAAGTCCTTATATTTTTCTTCATAATAAGCATTAATATCTTCTTCTACAGTCTTAGACTTTAGGCTAGGAACTTTTTCTCTAACAACAATAATTCCAAAAAAAATAATAATCAGTCCCCAAAGTAAAGCTTGTCCTATCATTAAACTATTCATTTTTTTTCTACTCATAAATATCACAATCCATCTAACTATTATTTTATCAAATTCTTTAAATATAAGCAATTATGTGTTATACTAAGCATGTCTTTTAACATAAATATTGACAATATTATAATATATTTTATCATACAATTAGAAAGGGTGATAACGTGTTTAAAATAGATAAATTAAATGTTTTAACAAAAGATACTAATAAAGAAATATTAAAAGATTTTTCTCTTACAATAAATGATGGAGAAATTCATGCTATTATGGGACCTAATGGAGTGGGTAAAAGTACTTTATCAAAAGTAATAATGCACCATCCTGATTATGTTATTAATGCTGGTACTATTACTTATAATGATAAAATTCTAAATGACTTATCAACAGATGCCATTGCAAGACTAGGAATATATTTACTTATGCAAGACCCATCTATTATTGATGGTGTAAGTAATAGTGAAGCTTTAAGAACTGCCCTAAAAGAAAGAGGTAGTGATACTAATCTATATACTTTTATTACTAAGATGAAAAAAGAATTAGACTCTCTAAATCTACCAAAAGACGTTATGCATAGATCTATTAATAAGGGATTATCTGGTGGTGAAAGAAAGAAAAATGAAGTTTTAGGACTAAAAGTCTTAGCTCCTAGTTTTATTATTTTAGATGAATTAGATAGTGGACTAGATGTAGATAGTCTAAAAGTAGTTGCCAAAAACATCAATGAATATTTAAAAGAACATCAAGATACTAGTGTCTTAATCATTACTCATTATAGTAGAGTTTTAGATTTAATTAAACCAGACTTTGTTCATGAGATGAAAGATGGTAAGATAATCAAAACAGGAGATATTACTCTTGCCAAACAAATAGAAAAAACAGGTTTTACTGGGGTAAATGAAGTAGAAATGAGTGAAAATCATGAATAATATATTATTAGATAGTACAGTTTGTTTTAATAAAGAAGGTACCTTTAAACTAGAACTAGATAAAGATACTACTATTAACATTAAAAGTAATAATGTAAAACTATATCTTGTAACAAAAAATAATATAAAAGTTGATTTTAATATTTTAAACTATACAACTATTTATAATATTACTACTGAAAGTATTACTATTAATATTAATATCTATAATAATGCTAAACTAGATTTTTATAATATGACTGTTACTGATAAAAAGATAACTAATGAAGTAAATGTTTATCATCAAAACAAAGATACTATAAGTAATGTTATATGTCATGGTATTAGTTATGGTAGGGGAGATTTAAAGTTTAGTGTTAATGGCTATATTAAAAAGGGTATGATAGGTTCAATATGTAATCAGTCTAGTAGAATAATTAATTTAGATGAGGGTAAAAGTTTAATAGAACCAAATCTTTTTATCGATGAGTTTGATTCTGTTGCAAATCATTCTGCATATACAGGTCCCTTTGATAATAAATTATTATTCTATTTAGAAACAAAAGGAATAAGTAAGAAAGCAGCTTTTAATCTTTTATTAAATGGTTTTATGAAAATGGTAGAGTTACCTAAAGATTATGAGAGCCTACTTGATAATATTTTAGATAAAGTAATGAGGTGATTACATTGAAATTAGTTTTAGCATCACAAGGATTTACTACTAATGAAATTGCTAAAGAAGTAGAAAAATTAGTAGGAAAGCCCTTAAAAGAAATAAACATTGCTATAATTAATGAAGCCTATGTAGGACTTGATGGCACAAAAGATAAAAGATGGCTAATAAAAGAACTATCTAACATTGAAAAATATATTGGTGGAATTATAGATTTTGTTAACTTTAGAGCCTATACCAAAGAAGAAATAAAGAAACGTTTAAATATGGCAGACTTAATTTATATAATTGGTGGTAAACAACATTTATTAGAAAAACTTTTTAGAGAAGAAGAACTCAACTTAGTAGATTTCAATATAATTCCTCATTACATGAGAGAAGACCATAAAAAGTGGACTAAAGATTTTTTTGAAAGAGTCTTAGAAGATAATGAGTTTAAAGTCTATGCCATAAAAGATAGTCAAGCTGTTGTATATAATGATGGAAAAATAGAATTTATTGGTGGTACACCAGATATTTTTGGAAGAAAGTAAAGTACAAGGGAGGTGATTATTATTAATCGTGAAGATTTTCCTATTTTAAATAATGATATAATATATTTTGATAATGGAGCGACAACCCTAAAACCTAAATGTGTAGTTGAAGCGATGGATGATTACTACTATAATTATGGAGCGAATATTCATAGAGGAGATTATAAAATATCTCTTAAAGCAAGTGAAGAGTATGAAAAAGTTAGAGATAAAGTAAAAGACTTTATAAATGCTAAGAGTAGTAAAGAGATAGTTTTTACAGCAGGTGATACAGATTCACTTAACAAAATAGTCTTTGGCTTTATGAAAAATTATTTAAATGAAGGTGATGAAGTTTTACTTACTAAAAGTGAACATGCCTCAAATGTCTTACCTTGGTTAGAGTTATCTAAAGATAAAAAGATAAAGATAAGTTATATTCCTCTAAATGATAATCATGAATTAACTCTAGAAGCTTTAACTAATACTATAAATGAAAATACTAAAGTAATCTCTATCGCTCATATTACTAACGTTGTAGGAGATGTTAGAGATATTAATAAAATAAGTAAAATCGCTCATAAACATAACATAATATTAGTAGTAGATGGTGCCCAAAGTGTTCCTCATATGCCTACAGATGTTATTAAAGATGATATCGATTTTCTAACCTTTTCTGCTCACAAAATGTTAGGACCAACTGGAGTAGGAGTACTTTATGCTAAAGAAGAATATTTAGAAAAGATGAGACCTATAGAATATGGTGGAGGCATGAATCAATACTTTGAAGTAACAGGAGAAGTAGAGTATAAGAGCATTCCAACAAGATTTGAAGCTGGAACTCCTCCTATCGCTGAAGTAATAGGACTAGGCTCTGCCATTGATTATTTACAAAAAATAGGTATGGATAAAATCTATGAATACGAAAAAGAACTAAAGAGATATCTTGTCTCTAAACTAGAAAGTAATACTAAAGTAATTTTATATAACAAAAGTACTGATAGTGGTGTCCTAGCATTTAACCTAGAAGGAATATTTAGTCAAGATACAGCCATTTACCTAGACCATTATAATATCTGTGTAAGAGCTGGTAATCACTGTGCGAAAATTTTAAAAGATGAAATAAATATTAAAAATACTTGTCGTATCAGTTTATATTTTTATAATACTAAAGAAGAAATAGATAAGTTAGTAGAAGTCTTAGAAAAGTCTGATGATTTATTTAAAGTAATATTGTAGGAGGTATTTATGGATGCAGAATTAAAAAGAGAAATAATACTAGATAATTATAATAATCCTTATCATAAGGGTCTAAAAAATGAAAGTGGCTATAAAAAAGCGAATACTAATAATGAATCTTGTATTGATAATATCGATATAGAACTAAAAATAGAAGATGGTAAGGTAGTAGATGCTAACTTTGATGGTGAAGCATGTGCAATCTCAACTTCCGCTACCTCTATTTTCTTAAGAAAAATAATAGGGAAGAGTGTTGATGAAGTTAAAGATTTAATAGAAAACTATGAACATCTAATCGATGAAAAAGATTATGATGAAGAAAAATTAGGTGAACTTATGGCCTATGATACTATCTATATGCAACCTAATAGAAAACACTGTGCCCTTCTGCCTGTCGATACAATTAATAAGATTCTAAAGGAGGAAAATAGTGGAGATTAAGGGACTAACCAAAGAGAATATTTTAAAAATATCAGAACATAAAAAAGAAGCAGATTGGGTCAAGGATTATCGATTAAAGTCATATGAATATTTTGAAAAAATGAATAAAAACTTACCATTTGGGCCTAAGTTTAAACTAAACTTTGATGATATTATTTACTATAAGAGTACAACTGATGAATTAACTGATGACTGGTCTAAAGTAATGAAGCCAATTAAAAGTGAATTAGATAAACTAGGTGTCCTTGAAAGTGAACAATATATGGCTGGTATGGGTGTTCAATATGAAAGTGAAGTAATCTATCATAATATGCTTAAAGAACTTACTGACAAAAAAGTAATCTTTACATCCATTGATAATGCCATTAAAGAATATCCTGACCTTGTCAAAAAGTACTTTGGTAAAATTGTCAAAAATACTGATAATTTATACTCTGCTTTAAATGGTTCTGTATTTTCGGGTGGAAGCTTTATCTACATACCACCTCATACCAGATTAGATAGACCTCTACAAAGTTATTTTAGAATTAATAGTAAAGGAATGGGGCAGTTTGAAAGAACTTTAATCATTGTCGATGATGATAGTGAATTACATTATATTGAAGGATGTACCGCTCCTACTTATGCTACTTCATCACTTCATGCTGCCGTTGTCGAAATCTATGTTGGTAAAAATAGTAAATGTCGTTATACAACTATTCAAAACTGGGCTCCTAATGTTTATAACTTAGTTACTAAAAGAGCCTTAGTCGAAGAAAATGGTACAATGGAGTGGATTGATGGTAACATCGGTAGTAAACTTACTATGAAATACCCTTGTTGTATCTTAAAAGGCGATAACTCTACCGGTACTTGTATTAGTATCGCTGTCGCATCCCATGGACAAACTCAAGATACAGGGGCTAGAATGATTCACTTAGGTAAAAATACTAATAGTAAGATAATCTCTAAAAGTATTGCAAGAGGTGGAGGTAATGCCACATATCGTGGAGATGTTAAGATTAAAGAAACTGCTACTAACTCATACTCCATGATAAAATGCGACACTTTAATACTAGATAAAGATAGTATAAGTGATACTATACCTACAAATATAGTCTCTAATAATACTAGTACTATAGAACATGAAGCGACTGTTTCTAAGATAAATTATGCTAGTATTTTCTATCTTGAAAGTAAAGGAATCCCTAAAGAAACTTGTGAAGAATTAATAGTTTTAGGTTTCCTAGAAGAGTTTAGAAAAGAGCTACCAATGGAGTATGCCGTAGAACTAAATCAAATTTTGAAAAAAAACTTGTAATTTTGCAAATTGACCCCCAAAATGAGGGTCAATTTTTAAAATTCGCCCCATGAATTTACAAAATTCGAGCCAAAATTTGCCTGAATTTGCAATTTTCTCTTTTTGCATAGATTTTAAAACTGTGTTACCTTATCTCTCGAAAGGAGGAATTGTATGTTAAATAGTTTAATTTTAGTAGGTCGTCTAACTAAAGATATCGATATTAAAGAAACAGAATCTGGTAAGAAAGTAGGAACTCTTTCTTTAGCAGTACCACGTTCTTTTAAGAATATGGATGGTGTTTATGAAACAGACTTTATTAATTGTACTCTTTGGGAAGAGAAAGCTAAACTAACTAAAGAATATTGCACAGTAGGTGATATTGTTGGTGTTAGAGGTCGACTTCAAAGTAATATTATTAAGACAGAAGAAGGTTCAAGATACTTTCTAGAAGTAGTAGCAGATAAAGTAACTTTTCTGTCAAATAAGAAGAAAAATGATGTCAAGAATATCGATAATTAGTCATTTTTAGACTTATTTTTCAATAATTTTGAAATTTTAGTTGACTTTTACTATTAAAAAGATTTATAGTTTAGTAAACAATTAATTAAGGAGAGACAAATATGCTTTTAAGTAAACGTTTAAAAGAGTTGCGTATCTCAAACGGATTAACGCAACGCGAGTTGGGCGAGCGTGTAAATGTTACAAAAGTAAGTATTTGTTGTTATGAAAATGGCACAAGAGTTCCAACTCTAGACACATTAACTAAATTAGGAAAGGTATTAGATGTTGATGTCGATTATCTACTAGGATATGATAATCCTGTTAAGCCAAAGGGTAAGAATAAAAAAGTTACTACTATGGCAGAAGAAGAAATAGAGTTTGTTAAAGGATTAAGAGAAATAGAATCTATTCATCAATTGATAATAGAAGATCCTAAAAAGGCTCTTGAGCTTATAAGTAAGAGGTTAGTTGACTAATCTCTTTTTTTCTATTATTAAGGAAATGTAAAATATTGTGAATTCTCTTGTAATTAGAGACTTTTTAACTTATTATTAAATCAAGGTGATAAAAGATGATATTAGATATAATAAATAAGAAAGCAAATAAATATGAATTAACTAAAGAAGAGCTAGAAACGATTCTTTTAGGGTATTTAAATGATGAAGTAAAAGACTATCAAATGAGTGCTTTTTTAATGGCAATTTGTATTAATGATATGAGTGATAGTGAAATATTTGCATTAACTGATATTTTTATTAAAAGTGGTGATGTTCTAGACTTGAGTTTTATAGATGAAATAAAAGTAGATAAACACTCAACTGGTGGAGTAGGAGATAAAACTACTTTAATAGTCGCTCCTCTTGTCGCTAGTTGTAATGTTCCAGTTATTAAAATGAGTGGTAGAGGCCTAGGTTATACAGGAGGAACTATAGACAAATTAGAATCAATTCCAGGTTTTAAAGTTGACCTAACAGAAGATGAAATAAAAAAACAAGCTGAAGATATAGGAATTGTTATAACAAGCCAAACTAAAGACCTTGCCCCTTTAGATAAAAAAGTTTATGCTCTACGTGATGTAACTGCAACAACTAATTCCATTCCTTTAATAGCAAGTAGTATTATGAGCAAAAAAATAGCAGGTGGTGCCGATAAAATAGTTATTGATATTAAAGTTGGTAATGGTGCCTTAATTAAAACAAAAGAAGAAGCAGAAAGACTATCAAGCTTATTAATTAAGATAGGTTCATACTATCAAAAAGAAGTTAGAACAGTTATATCTAATATGGATAGACCTCTAGGACATAATATAGGCAATAAATTAGAGATATTAGAAGCTATTGATGTGTTAAAAGGTAATGTAAAAGGAGAACTTTTAAATTTATCACTTGAACTTGCTACTAAGATGGTATCAATGGGAAAAGGAATAAGTGAAGAAGAGGCAAAAAAAGAAGTAAAAGAAAACTTAGAAAATGGCAAAGCCTTAAAGAAATTTATAGAATTTGTTAAATATCAACATGGTAATATAGAAGAATCAGAGATTAATGCCAAAGTTTATAATATAAAATCTAATAAAAATGGTACTTTAAAAGATATAAATGCTTTATCCATCGCTAAACTTAGTGAAAGCTTAGGAGCAGGGCGTAAGAGTAAAGATGATGAAATAGATTATAATGCAGGAGTTGTAATAAAAAAAGATATTGGTGATGAAATAAAAGAAGGAGATGTTTTAGCAAGTCTTTATACAAATATTGACAATCCTAAGTTTAATCTTGAAAGAATATTTGAAATATCTTGAAAAAAGCATTTCATTTTGTTATACTCTAAATAAGGTAAGGTGATTATATGAGTTCTAAAATGAGTTCTAAAAGACAAATAAAAAGAAGTAAAGAAAAAAGAAGTCAAGACAAAATGGATAAAGCCATGAATGACGTTAAAAAGATAGGAATTATTTCTTGTTGTTTAATAGCAGTTCTTATAGTAATAGGAATATTTATTGACACAGAAGAAAGCTATGCTGCTGATTTTCTTGTGCCAGTTCCAGAACAATTTACATCGGTAATATCAGTAGGTCAAGGTAATTATCAAATACTAATAGAAGGAAATGTAAATATGAATGAAGAAAACCCTTCAGTTTATAATTATATACAATTGCCAAAAAACTTCTCAGGTCAAACAGCTGATGGTAAATTTATAAGCTACATATATTGTATGGATAGAAGATTAGAGATGGAAAGTGATATATATGTCAAAGGTAATTCAGTAAAATCTCTAAGTGATATTGCCCCAGAAACAAATGGTATTGAAGCATTAGATGTTACAGCGGATTATCCAGGACTTATATATATTCTTCAAGAACATGAACGCCTAGGTGGAAGTGCAGAACAAAATTATTATTACACTCAAATTGCAGTATGGTGGTATGTCGATAGAGCGAATGGATTTGATGATGCAGTAAACTACAAAAAAGAAGATGGTACATCTGATACCGCAATTGAAACTAGTTATGAAGACAAATATGAAAAAAACGACTTAGGAGAGGCGACTAATTACAAATTTTTAAACAATTTATCAGTACTAGATAAAAAAATGCTAGAAAATAATAGTATAGGACAATCTATAAAGCAATTAGTAGTTGATGCTAAAGCACATGAGAGTGATTATACTGGCGATAAAGGTAGCATTGATATTAATATTGATGAAAGTAACATAACATATACAATGAATAATGATTATGTTGAAACTAGTTTAGTAAGACCAACTAGTTCAAACTCCACTTTCGAGTCATATTCAGTACAAGTAAATAATGCTGTTGGAAATGTTGAAATTGTTGATGAAAATAATAATTTATTAGATGCTTCCTCAATTAGTGCAACACAAGGATTTAAAATTCGTATTCCTATATCTGAACTTAATGGTGATGCATTTAAAGCAAATATTACTATAGCAGGTTATTTTAAAGATTATTATGATGCTTATATTTATAACCCACCTGAAGGTTCTGGTTTACAAAGAGCTTTATTAGGACAAATAGAAAGACAATCAGCGTCTACTTCTCTAGATTTAGAAGCACCAAGTATTGATGTTCCAGATACCGCTAGTACATCATACTTAGTATATGGAATAGGAGCACTAGTTATAATAGCAGGTATTGTCTTAATAGTTGTGGCTAGAAAACCAAAAAATGCAAAGAAAAAGTAAAAACATAAAAAGCCAACTTCCTAAGGTTGGCTTTTTGTTCCTTATAGTAGGAATACTAATATTTATAAGTACTCCTTTAAAAAAATTAAAGGGGGAAGTTTTCGAAGAAATGAGACTTGCAATATTCCAATTAAATATTAATGAAACAAATAACACAACTATTAATAATGTAAATACTGAAAATCTAGAAGTAACTTCCGAGAATACTACAGAAGCAGAAGAAAATGATAAAAAAGCTAAT
Source organism: uncultured Bacilli bacterium (assembly GCA_944331805.1). Lineage (GTDB taxonomy): Bacteria > Bacillota_I > Bacilli_A > RF39 > UBA660 > Onthousia. The sequence continues at coordinate 13,406 of CALVIS010000009.1, read as the reverse complement.
TACTCTTATATAGGAGAATTATCAATACCTAAAATCAAACTAAGAAGAGGCTTTGTATCTAAAGAATCAAGATATAACAATATAGAATATAATATAACTATAGCACAAGAAGCTAATTATCCGGATGTTCCTCTAGGAAACTTTATTCTTATGGCTCATTCAGGTAATGCTTATATATCCTTTTTTGACAAATTATATAAACTACAGATAGGTGATGAAGCTAGTGTCAGTTATAATGCTAATACCTATAATTATCGTTTAACTAATATTTATAATCAAGCTAAAACAGGAACTGTTGCAATATATCGTAATCCCAATATGAAAACATTAACACTAATAACTTGTACTCATAATGATGATTATAATCAAACAATCTACATTTTTGAAGAAATATAAGAATAAAAGGGAGGAAAAATATGGACTTAAGTATACTAGAACAATTAATGACATTTATAACACTACCATTTCAATCATTTTTAACGATTGAAATACTTTTAATCTTTATTATTCTTCTTATATTTTTATTGTATAATGAAAAAAGGAAAAATAATAAAGTTAAAATTGCCATAATCGCTCTTATTATCTTCTTTTTTTCGTTATTAGTATTCTATTTCTTTGATGATATAGTAACTGTTCTAAGTGAAATAATTAAAACTATTATGAGATGTTTCTATTTTCCTAATATTGTCTTTTATAATTTAACAGCAATAATCTCTTTAGTTATACTAATATATACTATCTTAAAAAATAATCTTACTAAACTAAATAAAATTATTACATACATACTTACACTTATCCATCTATACTTATTTACTAATTTTATATCATTAGCGATTACTAATAATACTTCTCTAACAGATATTGCTAATATTTATCAACATGATAATATGTTTATAATAGTTTTATTTAGCCAGATTATCTTTATAATACTAATACTTTACAAAGTAATCTATCATTTTTGTTATATTAGACATAGTAAATTGAAAAATACAAAGTAAAATGATATAATGTCTAGGAAGTGAGGTTATTATGAAGAGAAAATTAACTAAATTCAAAGATAAAATTATTAAAAATTTAAAAAGAATAAAAGAAGAAAAGATGATAAGTAATTATTTTAAAGATAATAGACTTTTTCTTGTCTATGTTTTAGTGTGTGTTCTAAATTCTACATTACTAAGAATATTTACGATGCCGACAATGGAAAACTATCTATCTTTTAAACCTATTGTCGCAGATATAGCAGTTGTTACTATTATTGGTTCTTTTTCGTACCTTTTTAAAGGAAAGAAAAGATATGTTTATCTATTAGTATGGGCCATAATATTTACTGCAATATGTACAATTAACTCAGCTTATTATACATTCTATACATCATTTGCAAGTGTTTCTATGTTATCACTTACTCAGTATATTGGTGAAGTAGGGGATGCCGTTGTCGAAAATGTTTTACAAATAAAAGACTTAGTTTATATTTTTCCTCTTATATTCTTTATTTATTACTATCACCGTCTTGTTAAGAAAGATAAGTATAAAATCTATACTAAAGAAAAAAGAATTAAAAAGTTTAAAAACACTATTATAACTGGGGCAGTTATCCTTGTCTTATTTATTGTCTCTCTATCAAGTCTTGAGATAAGTAGATTTGTTAAACAATGGAATAGAGAATATATAGTTATGAGATTTGGTATCTATTTATATCAAGGTAATGATATTGTCGCTAGTATTCAACCTCAAATATCTGCCATGTTTGGCTATGATGATGCTAAGAAAGAATTTACTGAGTATTATGAGGATAGACCAGATGAACAAGATTATACTAATGAATATACTAATATCCTTGAAGGACGTAATGTTATTGTAATTCATGCTGAGTCTATGCAAGGAATTGCCATAAATAGAACCTTTAATGGGGAAGAAGTAACTCCTAATTTAAATAGATTAATTAAAGAAGGAATGTACTTTGATAATTTCTATTCACAGGTTAGTGTAGGGACAAGTAGTGATACCGAATTAACTTATAATACAAGCCTAATGCCTACTCAAAATGGTACTGCTTTCGTAAGTTACTTTGATAGAACTTATATCTCAACTCCATCTCTACTTAAAGAAAAAGGCTATTATACATTTAGTATGCATGCTAATAATGCTGACTTCTGGAATAGAAGGGCTATGCATGAGTCTTTAGGATATGATAAGTTCTATAGTAAAGAAACATATGAAGTAACAGATGATAATGTTATTGGACTAGGATTATCTGATAAATCATTCTTTGCCCAATCAGTAGAGAAGTTAAAGAAAATTAGTGAAGAACATGATAAATATTATGGATATATAATAACATTAACTAATCATACACCATTCTCTGATACTGATAAATATGGAGAATTCTCTGTTACCATGAAAACAACTATAACCAATGAAGATGGTACAACAGAAGAGGTGGAAGCTCCATACTTAGAAGGAACTAAGCTAGGTAATTATTTTAAATCAGTTCACTATGCTGATGAAGCTTTAGGAGAGTTCTTCAGTGAAATGGATGAAGCAGGTCTTTTAGATAATACAGTTGTAATCATCTTTGGAGACCATGATGCAAGACTTCCTCGAAGTGAATTTAACTTAATGTATAACTATGACCCTGCAACTGATGATATAAAAGATGAAGAAGACCCTACTTATGTTGACTATGATAGTTTTGATTATGAATTAGACCGTAAAGTACCATTAATAATCTGGACAAAAGATGGTGCAGTTTCTGGACAAGTTGACTATACAATGGGTATGTATGATGTTATGCCTACTATTGGTAATATGTTAGGCTTCTATAATAAATATGCTTTAGGTCATGATATCTTTGAAACTAAAGATGATAACATCGTAGTATTCCCTAATGGTAACTGGGTAACAAACTTAATGTATTATAATAGTCAAAAAGGTGAATATAAACTTCTTAAAGATGAAATAATTGATGAAAACTATATAAGAGAAAATAATGAATATGCAGAAAAACTATTAGATGTTTCTAATAAAGCGATTGTCTTTGATTTATTTAATCCAAATAGTGAAGAAGAGGCAAGTAAAGCTGTATCTGAAGATAATTAGAGGGGAGAAAAACTATGAGATTAAAGAAAAAAGTAAAAGTGATATTAGTAATAGCAATTATATTGATACTAACAGGAGTAGGTTTTATAGCATATGAGAGTATAAAACCTAAAACAGTCAAAACGGCAACAGTTGAAAATGAAATAAAAGATTATGGATATACTCTAAAATCTACAAGAAATGCTAGATATAAAGAGGAATTTCAAGAATTAAAAGACATCTTAAGTAAGAAAAATGTTGATGAAGAAACATATCTTGAACAGATTAGTAAAATGTTTATAATGGATTTCTATACTTTAGATGATAAACTTGCTAATACTGATGTTGGGGGAATTGATTTTGTTCATACTAATGCTAAGACTAACTTCTTAGAAAAGAGTGAAGATACAGTTTATAAGTATGTAGAAAGTGATATTTATGGTAATAGAGACCAAGAATTACCAGAAGTTACTGAAGTAACTATTGAAAATATAGAAAATATTGAGTATACTATAGGAACAGATTTTACAGATGATAATGCTTATCAAGTAGAAGTTTCTATAGAGTATAAAGAAGATATGGATTATCCTACTAAAGCTACACTTATCTTTGTACATGAAGATAATAAACTATCATTAGTTGAAGTAGAATAGGTTAATCCTTTTTCTATTTAAAGGAGAAAGTATTTATGGAAAAATATAGTTGGAATTTTGATGATTTTTTTAAAAATGATAATGATTTTTGTAAAGAGCTAGAAATATTAAAAAAGGATTTAGATAAATTTAATGATAATTTAACGTCTCTATCTTTAAGTACTATGTTAGAAGAATATTATAAATATAGTTTTAGATATGAAAAGTTACAGACATATACTACTTTAAAATACGATGTTGATATGTCTAATCATAAATATTTAGAATATAAAAATATAGTTTATGAGGAAAATAGTAAATTAAATAAAATATTAAATATAATCGATGAAAAGATATATGAAATAGATGAACCATTAGATAAATATTTAGAAAAAAATAAAGAATTAAAAGCTTACAAGATGCATCTATATGAAGTATTAAGATTAAAGAAACATTGCAATAATGAAGAATATATTCAAAATGCTACTTTAATGATATCTAAAATAAATGATTTATATGCAACTATTAAAAATGTTGAATTAAACTACAAAGAAATAGATATTAACAATAAAAAGTTTAAAGTAACGTATCAAAACTTTAGTAAAATTTTAACTAGTAAAAAGAAAGAAGATAGAAAACTAGCATTTTATGCTTATACAGATAGTTTATCTATGGTTAATAAAAGTATTTCAGGACTTTTAGAACTTAGATTAAAATTATGTCAAGATATATCTAAGTCAAAAAAATATACTTCTGTCCTAGACCAAGTTTTAACAGAAAGTGATTTAAACATAAATATTATAAATAACCTAGAAAAAGTAATAAATGGTAATATTAATCTATTAGAAAGATACTTTAAATTAAGAAGAAAAAGTTTAAATTTATCTAAACTATATCCCTATGATTTAGATATAAGTAATAGTTATGATAAAGAAATATCATTTGAAGAAAGTATTAATATTGTTAAAGATGCTTTATCTATTATGGGAAGAGACTATTCTAATAAATTATCAAAAGCCTTAGAAAGTGGTATTATAGATGCTTTTCCTAAAAAGTATAAATTTACAGGAAGTTATCATTGGCGTAACTATGTTAAACCTATGATACTAATGAATTATAATAATGATTATAAAAGTACTTATGTATTAGCACATGAACTAGGACATGCCGTTAATGGTATTATGGTAAAAGAAAAACAAAGTTATCAAGATTTTCATTTTTCTGTTTTTCTATCTGAGATAGCATCTAAAGTCAATGAAAATATTCTATTTAATTATCTAATAAGAAATGCTAGTACAAAAGCATTGAAAAGATATTTAATAGAACAAAAACTGTCAGGATTAGTAAAAGATCTTTTCTTTTCAACAATGTATTTAGAATTTGAAGAGAATTTATACAATATAGTATCTAAAAATAAAGCTCTGACTGCAGATACAATTAATAATATTTATTATAACTTATATAAAAAATATCATCCTTCTATAGAAAGTACTGATAATGTTAAATACTTATGGCAAACAAGACTACATTTATTTTTTCATCAATATAGATATTATAATTTCCAGTATGCAACTGGTACAATAGTAGCATTAAAAATATCTAATGATATAATAAATTCAAATAATAATATGTTAGAAAAGTATTTACATTTTTTAACAATTGGTGGAAGTATGAAAACGTTAGATGCCTTAGAAGTATTAGAAATAAACTTAGACAATAAAGAGATCTATATAGAAACAATGAACTATTTTAATGAATTATTAAATGAGTATGAAAAACTTTAAAAAAGGTAGTGATGAATAATGGAAAGATTACAAAAAGTAATTGCAAATGCAGGAGTTACATCAAGACGTAAAGCTGAAGAATTAATTAAAGAAGGTAGAGTAACAGTAAATGGTGTAATAGTAACTGAACTTGGTACTAAAGTAACTAATAAAGATATAATTAAAGTAGATGGTAAAGAGATAGAAAAAGAAAAAAAGGTTTATTATCTACTTAATAAACCAAGAGGTATTATTACTAGTGTTACTGATGATAAGGAAAGGAAGACTGTAGTTGACTTAATACCCTGTAATGAAAGAATCTATCCTGTAGGTAGACTTGATTATGATACAACAGGAGTCATATTACTTACTAATGATGGAGAGTTTGCAAATATACTTATGCATCCAAGTGATTTGGTAGAGAAAGTATATATAGTTAAAGTAAAAGGTATTATTAAAGGAGATGCCATTAATACTATTAAAAATGGTGTAACAGTAGATGGTGTTTCATATGAGAAAGCCAAAGTTAAGTTAAGAAAAACTGATTATAAAACAAATACTTCTATGCTCACAGTAACAATACATGAAGGACGTAATCATGAAGTTAAGAAAATGTTTGAAGCAGTTGGTTTTCCTGTCTTAAAGCTTAGAAGAGATAGAGTTTTTATCTTTGATTTAAAAGGCTTAAAGAGTGGAGAATATAGAAAACTAACTCCTAAAGAAGTAGCTATTGTTTATAGCTTAGAAAAGAAATAAGAGCACGTTTGCTCTTTTATTTTTTTACTTTTAACGATTTTGGTGTTTACACCAAAATAGGAATTAATTACATTATTACTTTTAGAATAAGCAACTTAAGCATATATATATTATTTGAAATCATACAAAAAAGAAGCCCTTAAATAAAGCCTCTTCTTCTAAAAATACATTTATCAAGATTAAGCAGCTTTTTCTTCTTCCTCTTGACCTTCTTCAATCACAATTGCACCAGTAGGACAAGAATCAGCAGCATCTCTTACTTCATCTTGAAGTTCTTCTTTAACTTCTTCTACCTTTGCCTCACTTAATCCTTCATCATTAATTTCAAATACTTCATCACATATCGCTGCACATGCTCCACATCCTATGCAAGCATCTTTATTAACTTTTACTTTCATTTTTTTCACCTCGTCTTTAATTATATCTTATTTTTCCTCTTTTGCCTACTTTAAATTTTTTTAATAGTATGATATTATTGAAGTATATAGTAAAGTAGGTGATATCATGGGAAGAATGGAACGGTATGATAATTCTAATAGAAGTACAGTTAGAAGCAGAACAGAAAAAAATCAAGATCTATATAATGATTTAGGAAGATTAGAAAAATATACTACTCTAACAGATGTATCTAAAATAGAAGCAGTTGAGTTAAATGCAGCGAAAAAGAATTATCGTACAAGAGAAGGATATCACAGTTTAAAGGATTATGATATAGATATAGAAAAACCTAAAGAAAGAAAAGAGTTAGATGAATTTAATTTCTTATATAATAATGAACATAAAACCTATGATATTAATAAAGTCCTAGAAGAAGCGAAAGAACTAAGAGAAAAAGATGCTTTAGAAAAGAAAAGAAAACTACATAATGAAAAATATAATATTCTAGAAAGTAGTGAAGAGGATTTAGAGAAATTTAAAGAAGAGACTAAACTAAGACATAAACCTATTGAAAATGAAGAAGAACTTGAAGAGTTAATTCATACTATTACTTCTAAAGAATTAAGAGAAGAAATAGATAAAGCAGAGGTAAATGATAATAATAGTTTACTTAGTGATTTAATGGCTACTAATGTAAATGAAGAAGTGTTAAAACCTATCGCTACTAAGATAGAAGATGATACTAAGAAGTTAGATAAAGTTAAAGAAAAGACCATGTCTTTAAAAGATGAAATAGATAAATCATTCTATACTAAAAGCCTTGATTTAAGTGAAGAGGACTTTGAAAGTGATGATGAGGAAGAGATTAAACCATTAAAGTTTATTGGCTTCTTAAAATTCTTATTCTCACTAATCTTAATCCTTGCTGTTGGTTTTGGAGTATATTATGTTATTACTAACTTTTAAAATATTGTTTGAAGATTTCTTTTATAAGAAGTCTTTTCCTTTTCAATAAGATATTATTGAGTTATAATAAATGTAACACTTTTAATAAAAAGATGTATTGTATAGTAGGTGGTTTTATTGAAAAAGTTGAGTGAATTATATAATATTGATGATGATAGATTAATTAAAGGTATAAAAATAAATTCTAAAGAAGTAGAGAATGGAGATATTTTTGTATGTACAATGGGTGTTACTGCAGATAGGCATGATTTTATAGATGAAGCGATTAAAAATGGTGCTAGTGCTATTGTTGTTAGTCGTGATGTTGGAAAGAAGAATGTTCCTGTTATTAAAGTAGATAATACTAATTTAGAACTTAGAAAACTTAGTGCTAAGTTCTATGATTATCCATGTGATAAAGCTTGTATTATAGGCGTAACGGGTACTAATGGTAAAACTACTGTAGCAGAAATAATTTTTCAATTATTAGGAGATGCTTGTGCTTATATAGGTACTAATGGGAAAAAATATAAAGGTAAAAAGGAAAGTATTAGAAATACATGTCCTGATGTAGATAGACTCTATATGTACTTTAGAGAATTTGTTGATGCAGGATGTAATACTATTTGTATGGAAGCAAGCAGCGAAGCTTTTTATAGGCATAGACTTGATGATATTAGATATGATATAGGAATAGTTACTAATATTACAGAAGATCATTTAAATATTCATAAGACATTAGAAAACTATGTAGACTGTAAATGTCAGTTAGTTAGACAAGTTAAGGATGATGGATACTCTATATTAAATAGTAGTGATAAATACTTCGATAAGTTTAAGAAGGAAGCGAATGGTAATATAGTTAGTTATGGTTATAAAGATAGTGATACTTTAAAGATAGAAGATTATACTTTAAAAAGAGATAAAACTATTATTAACTTTAAATATAATAATAAAACTTATGAAGTTATTTCTCCATTACTTGGTAGTTTTAATGTTGATAATTTAGCATCTGCTATCCTTGCTTTATTATGTAAAGGTATTAGTTTTGATGAGATAATTAAAAGAGTTAGTAATATTAAACAAATAGAGGGGAGAATGGAGATAATGCCTTTTGTCTCTAAATATACAGTAATACTTGATTATGCTCATACTACTGATGCCTTAGATAATATATTATCGTTTTTAGATATGGTTAAAGAATCTAGAATAATTACAGTTACAGGTAGTGCAGGAGGAAGAGAAACTACTAAAAGACCTGGTATGGGTAAAGTGGTATTAGAAAAGTCTGATTATGTAATATTTACAATGGATGATCCAAGGTATGAAGATCCTAATAAAATAATAGATGATTTAGTTAGTGGTTCAGATAAAACTAATTATTTTAGAATTGTAGATAGAAAGAAAGCTATTTATAAAGCTTTAGATATGGCAGAAGATAATGATATAGTATTAATTGCTGGTAAGGGTAGGGATGATTATATGGCTATTGATGATAAGTATTTACCATACTGTGATTATGATGTTATTAAGAGTTATTATGAACAGTAGTTTACACTAATCTTTTTGTCAAGTGGTTGTCTTATAAGTGTCTATGTGTTAAGATATAAATGTATATAGAAGGCAGTGATATTTATGAAGAGAACCATTTATATTATTAATGCAATTTTATTTATGGGGTGTTGTTTACTTGTTAGTACAACTACACCTAATGTAAAGGATATAGATGTAAATAATAAAATTACTTATGTAAATAGTGATGCGATTACAAAAGAAGAAGTTATTGAAGTTGCACCTGTTGAAATAGTAGAAGAGGTAGAAGAAGAACCTGAAGTAGTAGAGGAAGAAGTTCAAGAAGAGGTTGTAGAAGAGGAGCCTAAAGAAGAAGTAGTTGTAGGAAAAGACGAAGTAATAGAAGATAATACTCCTATTGATAGTAAACCTTCAGAAGAAGTTTATGTTCCTTCTATTACAGTTGGTTCTACTTTTAAAGGTACTATGAGTGGATATGGTTCTGATATTGGTAATTATACGGCTTCAGGACATTATATAGGTGATAGTATTTATTATTCTGATTCTACTTATGGTGATATTAGAATATTAGCAGGAGATGGAAGTATTCCTTTTGGTACTGTTATAGAAGTTAGTAATAGCAATGCTGGTAGTTTTATTGGAATTGTTTTAGATACAGGACGTAATATTGGATTTGGTAGAGTATATGACTTTGATTTATTGTTTAAGACAAGTAAAGAAGCGATAAACTATGGTGTTAGTCGGAATGTTACTTTTAAAATATTGAGAGTTGGTTATTAAAAATATTGTTATTTAAAGTAATTTGTGATAACATTAAATTAACAAAAGATAAGAAAGAAGGTTGAACTATGAAGATGTTATGTTTACAATATGTTACTTGGGGGGGGGCAGTTTAGTAGTAATTTAGTTACTTTCTTTCATTATGGCTTAAAAGAATAGAGGATAATTCTATTCTTTTTTATGTGCATAAATGAAAGGAGTAAGAAGATGAAAAAGATATTATTAGAAACAAGTTTTAGTAAAATTTATATGATAGTAATGATTATAATAACTCTATTAATATTAGGAGGATACTTTTCTTATGCTATGTTTACAGTAACAAAAGAAAAAGAAAATGCTATAAGTATAGTAACAGGTAATTTAACTTATGAATTAAAAGTAGATGGCGAAGAAGAAAATACTTTAACAGTATCTGCAAATAGTAGAAAAGATTTTATAGTAAGTTTATCTAACCCTAATAATAGAGTAGGAAGATTTAACTTTTATTATGAAGAAAGTTTACCTGATGGAGTAGATATAGGATATATAGAAAAAGAAGGAGTAAATACACCACCATCTAGTACAGGAATAAATTTAGAGAAAGTAGATACAACAGGAAGTAGTAATACTTATATAGTAAGAGTTGCAAATACTACAAATAGTAGTGTAACAATTAATTTAGGAGTAAGTGTAGGATTAGATTATAATGATTTAGAGTTACCAGAAAACGGACATTTACTAAGGAAAATAATATCAACTGGAACAGTTAAAGAAGTAATAGAAGATGATATAATGAATAGGTTAAATTATGATGACTCTGAACAGACCTTTGTAACGGGGAGTAATCCTTATAATTATATATGGTACTCTGGTAAATTATGGAGAGTAGTAAGTATAAGCCCAAGTGATAATAGTGTTAAGTTAGTAACGCAGTGGAATATAAGTACAGTTAACTATGACAATGATAGTAGTGCCTTTGCAGGAAGTTATATGGAATCTTGGTTAAATGATACAACAGTAGATGGCTTTTTATATAATTTAAGAGAACCAGAGAAATTTATAAAGATGGATAGTAAATGGAATGCAAGCCAGATGTCCGATACTAGTAAACCACCAAGTGAAGAAGAAGGTGGAACAATAGTAGAAGATGCTGTAGGACTTTTAAATGTTTATGAGTATAATATGACTGGTGGCAGTAATAGTTATTTAAATAATAATCTTTATTGGTGGACTATAACTGCAAATAATTCTTCAACTAATTATATAGTTAGTTATGATGGCTCTATTGGAACACTTGGAGTTACAAATGGTCGTGGTATAAGACCAGTGGTAAATTTAAAACCTAATATTAAAATAGTAGCAGGAGATGGAACGGAAGATAATCCTTATCGGCTTGAAGGAGATAAGGATACTAATTTAGAAGGAACACTATTAAATACAAGATATAGTGGGGAATATATAAGTTTTGGAATAGGAGAAAATAATTTATATCAAATAGTAAGTCATGAGACTGAAGGATTAACAAAAATAGCAAGTGTAGAGCCATTAAAAGAAAATGGAAATTATAAATCACTTGCCTTTGGAGGTAATGTAAACTATTCAAGTACAAATACAATAGGAAGCTTTCTTAATGGAGAATATTTAACTAACGGTGATTATTTAACAAATGAACAAGTTAATATGATAGAAAATAATACTACTTGGTATTTAGGAGCAGTGGCAAATGGCCAAAATTATAAATTAGCAAAGTATACAGATATAAATATGACATCATTAACTTCTAATACAACTATTGCGAAAGTGGGATTACTAAGGTTTGGTGAGTTAATGGCAGGACAATTTGTTGAATATGTTAGTGACACATATTCTTGGACTTTAACTCCTGGGGATACCTCTTATTACGTACGTATTATCTTTAGCAATGGTTATGGTGCAAATTTTGCTCCTTGGAATCCATATAATATTCGCCCATCCATTAATTTAAAATCAAATGTCATAATAACAGATGGTGATGGTACTTTACAGAATCCATTTGAAATTGAACAAGGATAGAATATTATTCTAGTTCTTTTTACGTCAAATATTTCTCTTTTACTTTAATCCTTTTCTTATTTATATTAAAATAGATAGTGTTAGAAAAGAGGATTTATATGAATGAAGTAATTATTGAAGAAATTAGTAAAGATTTAAATATTAGTAAGAAACAAGTAATGACTGTTTTAAAACTATTAGAGGAAGGTAATACTATTCCTTTTATTGCAAGATATCGTAAAGAAGCGACTGGAGCTTTAAATGAAGAAGTTATTAAGTCTATTGATGATGTTTATCAGTATCAAGTTAATTTAATGAAAAGAAAAGAAGATGTTATTAGATTAATTGATGAGAAGGGTTTACTTAGTGATGAGTTGAAATCTTCTATTATGAAGTGTACTAAGCTTGTGGAAGTAGATGATTTATATCGTCCTTATAAAGAGAAGAAAAAGACTAAAGCAACGGATGCTATTAATAATGGATTAGAGCCTCTTGCCAAGATTATCATGTCATGTCCTACTAAAGGGGATATTAATACTATTGCCTCTAAGTACCTTAATGATAAAGTTAAGACTGCGGAAGATGCTATTACTGGGGCTAAATATATTATCGCTGAATGGATAAGTGACAATGCTTATTATCGTAAATGGATTAGAAGTTATATCTTTAGGGAAGGGGTAATTGTTAGTAAGTTAAAGAAAAATGCAGAAGATGAAAATAAGACTTATAGTAACTATTATGAGTTTAGTGAAACAGTTAAACATATTAAACCTCATCGAATTTTAGCGATTAATAGAGGGGAAAAAGAAGGAGTACTTTCTGTTAAGTTAGATTATGATGTAGAGAAAATAGTTAAGTACTTAGAGACTAAAGTTATTAAGAATAAAGAATCTTTTTGTTATGAAATAATTCTTGAGGCGATTAACGATAGTCTTAAACGTTTAATACTTCCTAGTGTAGATAGAGAAGTACGTAGTGAATTAAAAGAAAAAGGTGAGGAACGTGCTATTGAAAACTTTTCATTTAATGTAGAGAAACTGTTACTTACACCACCTTTAAAAGATAAAACTGTATTAGGTTATGATCCTGCTTTTAGAACGGGTTGTAAACTTGCTGTTTTAGATAAAACTGGTAAAGTCTTAGATATTGATGTAATTTATCCAACTGAACCTCATAATGATATAGAAGGTTCTAAGAAGAAATTACTTGAACTTATTGATAAATATAATATTGATGTAATCGCTATCGGTAATGGTACAGCATCAAGAGAAAGTGAAGCTTTTGTAGCAGAGGCAATTAAAGATGCTAAAAGAGATGTTTCCTATATAATTGTTAGTGAAGCAGGGGCATCAGTATATTCTGCAAGTAAGCTTGCAATAGAAGAGTTTCCACAATTAACTGTGGAAAAAAGAAGTGCCGTTAGTATTGGTAGAAGAGTGCAAGATGCTTTATCGGAACTTGTTAAAATAGATCCTAAAAGTATAGGTGTTGGTCTTTATCAACATGATGTACCTGTTAAGAAGTTAGATGA
>CALVIS010000008.1 GCA_944331805.1 uncultured Bacilli bacterium | reverse complement strand
AATGATTTTATTTTAAGACGTCTTTTAACTATCAAGTTTCAAAGTGATGATATAGGAAGTGAACTTCTTAACTTTATCCCTACTAATAATGGGAAAATATTAAACAAATTAAGTGATATGACTGATTATATCTGTATGGGCTTCGCTCTTATTCTTTTTAGTGATAATGAATCTGAAAAAGCTATTGCAATTGAAGCAAGGGCTACTGTTGATAGAGGTATACCTATTGTCAATAATGAAGCTAGTATAACGGGAAGTAAAGATGCTTTTAATGAGAATTTTAATACTAATGTTGGTCTTATTAGAAGAAGAATAAGAGACTGTAATTTATATGTAGATGGAATGTTTGTAGGTAAGTCTAGTAAGACTAAAATAGGTATTTTATATATGAATAATATTGCCATTAAAAAAAATGTTGATGATATTAAGAATAAACTTAATAAAATTAATGTTGATGGCATAATTGATTCTGGTAATTTAAAGAGTTATTTAGATAGTAAGACTAACTTTTTCTTTCCTACAATTACATCAACAGAACGGCCTGATAAAGTCGCACAAGCCCTACTTGAAGGTAAGATTGCCATTGTCTCTGATAACTCTCCTTTTGTCTTAGTTACTCCTACTTTCTTTGTCGATTACTTACATACTAGTGATGATTATTATGAGAAAGCGATTAATACTTCTTTTATTAGAATAGTAAGATTTCTTGCACTTTTTATCGCTATTTTTACTCCTGCTTTATATATCGCCTTAACTACTCATAATCAAGACATATTACCCCTATCTTTATTCTTAAATTTTATGGAACAAAGAGAGTCTGTTCCCTTCTCGGCTTTAATAGAAGCACTATTTATGAGTATATCTTTTGAAATATTAAGAGAAAGTGACATTAGAAAACCTGCTAGTATGGGTACATCTGTTTCTATTTTAGGAGGTTTAATCTTAGGAGATGCTGCTGTTAGTGCCGGTATTATCTCTCCTATTATGATAATTGTTATATCAATATCAGCGATATCTGGTCTTGCCTTCTCATCAGTTGAAATGATTTATGCTCTTAGATGGTGGAGATTTATTATGTTATTTCTTGCTATGTTCTTTGGTCTATTTGGAATATTCGTTGGTTTCATCATTCTTCTAGCATCCTTAGTTACAACCTCTTCTTTATCTATCCCATACCTAGCACCTTTCTCTCCTTTTATTAAAGAAGAGATTAAAGATACTATTATTAAAGGAAATCATAAAAAAGTAAGACTCAGAAATCCACTACTTACAAAAAATAAAATAAGGGAGAAAAGTGAATGAAAAAGATTATTATATTATTAATAGTATTATTGATATTTCTTGGATTTACTCCATATAACGAATTAAATAGTCTAGCAGTTGTTGATACATTAGGTTTAGACTTTACTGATAATAAATATTATCTTTATTTAAATGTTATAAATGATGATAATAAAGTCTATACAGTTACTGGAGATAGTCTTGGAGAAGTATTTTTAAAAGCAAGAAATATTGATAATAAAAAGACTTATTATAAACATCTAGAAGTAGTTATCTTTAATACTAATACTTTAAATGATACTACTCTTAACTTCTTTAAAGATGAATTTACTTCTATTGATTATTTAGTATTTGCAACTAATGATAATTTAAATGATTTATTTAATAAATATCATAAAAGAAGTGACTATAAAAGTTTTATTAGAAAAGAAAAAGAGACATCTGCATCTATTATAAATACAACTTTCAAAGAAGTTTTAAGTAGTAGTTTAGATGATGTTAAAGACTCATTTTTACCACTTATTAGTTATAAAGATAATCTTATAAGTGAAGGAGTCTATATACCTAGTAAAGATATTACTTTAGATAAAGGGATAGCAAGAGCAAATTACTTACTTAATGGAAAAATAGATACTTTTAATACAAAGATAGAACTTAATAATAAGAGTTATGAAGTAGTTTTATATGATTTAAAAGCAAGTACTAAATATAAAGATAATACTATTAAGATAAAGATAACTGGTAATATTGATTCTTCTGATAGTAATGAGCTAACTAACTTAAAAAAGAAAGCTTCTAAGATGTTAAAAAATGATATAGAAAATTTATTAAACAGTGAAAAAACTAATAAATATAACATTTCTAATACTATTAATCATATTTATTTACAAACAAGAAAACTTGATTATGATACTTATAAAAATACTACTATTAAAATAGATATTAATCTATTAGAAAAGGAGAAGAACAATTATGACTAATAAAAAAATAGGATTATTACAACTAGCAAGCCTAACATTCTTTCTTTCTATAACATCTTTTCCGCTATTTATAGAAAAAGTTATTAAAATAAGTAAAAGTGATACCTTTATTAGTATTATCCTAGGTTCTATTTTTACATTACTTATATTTAAAGTAATATTATCTCTTAGAAAAAAAGTAAAGCCTAAAAATAAGTATTTAAAAATATTTATATCTATAATATTATCTATTATCTTCATATATCTATTATTAGAAACTACTAACTTTATTAAAGATACTTATTTAAGCAGTGGTAACTTTTATAGTATTCTTATTCTTCTTCTATTAATGTGTCTAGTTATATCTTTAAGAGAGTTTAAAGAACTAACTAGTCTATCTTTAATACTTTTATTTATCTTTATTCCTTTATTTATAATTAATATTATAGGTAGTTCTTTTAGTATTGATTTAACATATTTAAAAGTTCCTTTTACAAGTAGTATTATTAATATAGTTAAAGGTAGTATCTTATTTTTTTTCTATGAGATAATTCCTTTATCATTACTTTTATTTATTCCTTATAAAGAAATTGACAATAGAAAAAAGCAAGATAAATATTTATATCTTGCAATAATTTCTGGTATTGTAATAATAATTATAGATTACTTATTATTATATTTTTCTTGTAGTATTAACATCTTAACTAGTTATAATTATCCTTTTATGTTAACAATAAATAGTCTTTCTAGTACTTTCATCTTAGGTAGACTTAGTTACCTTATAAGCTTCTATTTACTATTCTCTCCCATAATTACTTTATCTTTAATTATTTGTGTAATTAAGCAGTTAATGTTGAACAAGTATAGCCTAAAGACTCAAGATTAGTCTTTTGAGTATCAAATGGTTGAAAATAATTATCCAAACTTGTATTAGTAGGATTAGCTTCTTTCGTTTCTTTAGTCAATATAAAAGTAGTAGACAAACCATCAGTAGTTTCATCAACTAAACCTGAATTTCTTATTGTATTCATCTCAGTCAAAACTGGATTATCAACAATAGTTTGATCAATAATTTCTGGTTGTTCATAATCAAAAGTAACTTTATTCAAAATATTATTTCCATAATTACTAGTAACAGTAACATTATAAATCATTGTTCCCACAGTTACTTCTTTTCTACAAGTAAGTGCTATAGCAGAATTTATTCCATTATTACTAGAACTATTTATATTAGTATTCTCTTCTTTAAAAAAGACTCTTGTTAAAGGCGGTATAATAATTAAAATAATAAAAATAAACATTAATAAATAAACAAATATATTAGTAATAGAACTTTGTTTTTTTTCTTTCATTACTATTCCTCACTTTCTTCTTCATCTAATTTCTCTTTTTTCTTTATATTAATAATAAATTTATAAATATAATATATTAAAAAAATAGTTGGAAATATTGGAAATACC
Source organism: uncultured Bacilli bacterium (assembly GCA_944331805.1). Lineage (GTDB taxonomy): Bacteria > Bacillota_I > Bacilli_A > RF39 > UBA660 > Onthousia. The sequence goes on along the minus strand of CALVIS010000008.1, from coordinate 33,807 downwards.
ATAAAAAAATAATAAAAAACTATATTTTCATCTACAGCATTTAATGCTCTTACATTTTCTGTAAAAGCTAAAGAAAAGCCAATAGACACTGATAAAAGTATAGCAGTAAAAATTATTCCCATGACATTACTCCAATAATTAATTACAAAGTTAGTTCTATTTAAGTCTTTCTTTTTATTGTAATGTTCATATATCTTTGTACCTATAAAAAACAAAATAATAATTACTATTAAAGGAATTATTACATAATAAAGTAAAACTCTCATATTTTCTTCACTATAAACCGTTTGTGTCACTATCCATCACCTATTATAATGATAGCACAGTCTTAATCCCACTTCAACTTAAAAAGAGAACTTTTTTTGTTAGTTTACATGTTCTCTTTTTCTAAATTTAATAAATATTCTTTTTTCTCTATATCAGAAACATAAGTACCTATTGTCTTATCATCTTTAACTACTCTATGACATGGTAGAAGAACAGGGCAAGGATTCTCATTTAAAACGTTTATCACAGGACTTGTCATTTCTTCATTTCCAAGAAATCTAGCGACATCTTTATAAGTTAAGGTTTCTCCATAAGGAATGTGACTTACAACTTCTAAGACTCTTTTTTCAAGACCAGATATTAAATAATTATAAAATGAAAATGATTTTAACTCTCCTTTAAAATATAAATCTAACTCTTTTTTAACTTTAATACTTAAACGATTCTCTCTTTCTTCTTCTGTTTTCTCTTCAATAAAAGTTAATGATAAAACATCATAATGACTAGTATTAATTCTAATTATTCCAATAGGACTCTCATAAAAAGAAAGATAACTAACATGCATAACAACTACTCCTTAAAACAATTTTACAAATAAACTATAGAATATTAAGGTTAATGGTTTACCTACTAATATTATAATAAGAAATTTTCTAAAGGTCAAATTACTAATACCCGCAATATAACATAATAAATCATCTGGGGCTCCTGGTAAGAAAATTCCCCAAAAGAATATTGTTTCAAACTTTTTAGTTCTAATATATTTTAAATATTTATTAATTGTCTCTTCTTTAAATAATTTTTTTATTAAAGGAAGTCCAAAGTTTCTACTTAACATATAGGCTACTATACTACCTAAAGTTAAACCTACATAATTATAGATAAATCCTTCTATTGGACCAAAGGCAAGAGGTCCAACAAGACAAGAAGCTCCTCCTGGAATAACAGGGAATACTACTTGGACTATTTGAAGTAAAAGAAAGATTATAGGTCCTATAATACCATATTTTTTTATTCTATTTACTAAAACTTCAGGGCTCGTTAAAAGATTCATCTTAACAGCATAGATAATAAATGCTACTAAAAGTATGGTGATGATAACTGTTGTAATTGTCATTATTCTCTTTAATCTTTGTCCGTCTTTAGCCATATTATTTCCTCCATTAATTATTGTACCCTAAACTACTATTAATTACTACTATTATTCTTTCTCATTTACATCTAAAGCGATTAAAGCTAGTTTTTTAGCAGTATCTAAATCACTAGCTGTCATTAAAAATCTATTAGTATGACAAAATAGCGAGCCTTTTATGCCAGTTACTTCTTCTAAATCACTATTAGAAAGTCCTCCCCAATTCTTTGGAAAATAAACTCTACTAGTCTTATCAGTAGTACTAATAGGAACTGTTTTAATACCATACCCTCCTCTATTAGAAGGATAGATTACAAATTTTATTTTCTTACCAGCAAGTGATGTTAAAACTGTTTCTTCATAAGGTAAGTATTCATCTAATATTAAAAGAGGCCCTTTAGTCTTATTTAGAAGTTTTTTTACTTTACTAGATGCCTCTACTTTACCTACTACATTCTTTAACTCTTCAGTTAATATAGACTCTGCAAGACTTACAGCTTTAATAAACTGTTCATCTTCATTATCGTTACTTAAGTAACTTGGATTAAATATTTTAATAATATCACTTACAGTCTTTACTTTATAACTTGCTTTTATCTCAGGAAAAATACCATTATCAATGGCATCTATTCCTTCTATAAAGTCTTTTACAAAATAATTATATATGGCTTTCGTATTTTTTAGTTTTAATTTTTTTAAGTACTGTAATCCATACTCTTCAAATAAAAGACCAAATGATGAGTATTTTATTCCATTATCTCTAACTCTAGCATCGCTTTGATGATGGTCAAACCTACCTTTTCCTATATCATATATAATAGTATTAGGTGATAATCTATCAGGTACTTCACTTACTCTTATGACTTTAAAATTATTAAAATAAAGAGAAAGAAAAGCCGTTGCAAAGACTTCATCAGCATGCATAGTTCCATTATGAGTAATACCATCCGCTTCATTTATATCTTTAACTATAGTTATCATTTTTCATCCTCCTTATCTATATTACCAGTATGTTCTATTTTTTCCCAAGTTAAATCTTTATTTTTCAATGCTAGATACAAACACCTTACATAACTTGCTAAAAATAAAGGATTAAAAAACAAGGACTTTATCTTCATCTTTCTATTTAGTCTTAGATTATCTTTTTCTTTTATTAGAAGTATTCCAGTAAACAGTAATAGAACAACATAGATTGCAAGTATTATTAAGAAAAATTGTAGTAATAAATTATAAACTTCTATCTTTACGATAGAATTAGATATTATTATGTAAAGTAGATTAGCAAGGTATAAAATAACACTAATAACTAATAGAACATAAGGTTTTACACCTACTAAGGCAATATAAACTGATGGATAGTTATGATCTTTTCTACTTGCTTTATTCTTTAGTAATGGATAATACTTTCTTCTTGAATCAAAATAACCTTTTACCCATCTAGTTCTTTGTTTAATCGTAGTAGCATAATCGGTTGGTTGTTCATCAAAGTACTTTGCTTTAGTATTGTAAAAAGAAGTTAAATCATTCAAAGTAGCATACAAAGTAAATTCATAGTCTTCTGTTAGACTATTAAAAGGATAACCTCCTAATTCTTCTAAGATTTCTCCTTTAATATAGAATCCTGTTCCACTGACTGTTAGAGTTAGATTATGTTTCATTTTATAATTATTAGAAAAAGTATTTATCATGGAAAAAGTTAGAGAAGAACATGCGGAAAAAATACTAGCATTACCATTTTTAGTGTTACGATAACCTATACCTATATCATACCCTTTTTTATAAGTTTTAACCATTTCTTTAAAATAATTTCTATCTAGAACATTATCAGCATCAAAGATAAAGTATGCATCATAGTGTTTTTTCTTTTTTAATATCTCTTTAATTGCATCGTCAAGTGCATAACCTTTTCTTCTTCTATTAGTTAAATTCTTACGATAGATAATGTTAATATTTCTTTCCTTGGCAATAGAAACTGTCTTATCTTTCCTACTTTCAACGATGATATAAATATCTTTAGAATCTATCTTAAAGGTTTGTTTTTTAATACTATCTAAGAGATTAGATATTACTTTAGATTCATCTCTTGCAGGTATCAATATGGCAAATTTAGGCTCTTCATAAGTTCTTTTTAATTTAATGCTAGACCCTTTTAAAGCGACTATATATTCTTTAATTAATAAGTACGTTGCAATAAATATTAGAATTAAACAAATTAATGTTATCATACTACTTACCCTTTCTAACTTTAAAGTCCATATTAGGAAAACTTTTAGATAAAACACTATCAGGATAGACTCTATCATATAGTCTGCCAACTGGTGTGATAGGCTCAATATTGTTTCTTCTCATAGCACTTCTAAATAAAGCCGTCCATGATATAAACATATCAATTATTAAGAATATTAGCAAGAAATAAAAGATTATATTACCTATATTTATAGGTATTTTTTCTATCCATTTAGATATAAAGGGATAAATTATCTTGGCAAAGATAAGAGCGAACACTCCCCATACTAACATATAAGGAATAGTAGTTCTTCCATCAATATTTAAAAAATAACTAGAATAATCCCAAGACCTCGTATGGGTAAATATTTCTTGTAATAAACTTATTAAGTATTCAAAGCCTCCTCCAAGTAAGCATCCATAGATATAGGTTTTAATATTAGAATAGTTTGGTTTAACTAATAAATAAACAAAAAGTACTGCCCCTGCTCCATAGATAGGACTAAAAGGGCCATATATTACTCCTCTTCTTAATTCCCAAACAATATCACCTGTTGCAAGATAGACTTTAACTAAATTTAATATTTGTTCATAGAAAGCTCCAAAGATAGAACCTATTACAAATATTAAAAATAATTTCTTACCACAAAATCCTTTTGCAAACACACTCTCTTTACCACTCATACTACATACCCCTTCAATTTGGTGTTATAATACCATATTTTATGAGAAAATACAAGGAAAAGCAACCAAATTGCGGTTGCTTTTGTTAATTATCAATAGCATTCTATATAATTTTTATTTACTATTCAGTATTATAAATCTCATTTTTAATAATATTTTTTTAGAAATTCTTCCCTATATTCTAAAATTCTATCTTCTTTAATCGCTTCTCGTAACTCTTCTGTTAATCTAATTAAAAATCTAATATTATGAATAGATAAAAGTCTTCCACCTAGCATCTCTCCTGTATTAAGTAAATGTCTTATATAAGCTTTAGTATAATGTTTACAACTATAACAGTCACATGTATCTTCTATAGGAGTAAAATCTTCTTTATATTTAGCATTATTTAAATTAATCTTACCACCTCTTGTAAAAGCTTGCCCATGTCTTGCAATCCTAGTAGGTAGAACACAATCAAATATATCTACTCCACGAATTACTCCCTCTATTATATCAATAGGCTCTCCTACTCCCATTAAATATCTTACTTTATCTTCTGGTAAGTAAGGAATAGAATAATCTATCGCTTTATACATATCTTCTTTACTTTCTCCATCATTTGCAACTCCACCAATACTATAGCCATCAAAATCTAATTTAACTGTCTCAATAGCAGAATATTTTCTTAAGTCTTCATATGCACCACCTTGAACTATACCAAACAAAGCTTGTCTTGGATTATTATGTACCATTTTACCTCTTTTAGCCCACCTAATAGTTCTTTCTACACTATTTTTTAAGTATTCATGAGTTGCACTAGCAGGAGGGCATTCATCAAAAGACATAGCAATATCACTATCTAATTTATTTTGTATTTCTATAGACCTTTCAGGTGTTAAAAACAACTCTTTACCATCTATATGACTTTTAAAATGTACTCCTTCTTCAGTAATATCTTTCTTTTTATTTTTAGCAAGAGAAAAGACTTGAAAACCACCACTATCTGTTAGTATTGGTCCATCATAATTCATAAATTTATGAAGACCTCCCGCTTTATTAACTATATCTTCTCCTGGTCTTAACCATAAATGATATGTATTAGCAAGAATAATACCTGCTCCTGTCTCTTTTACTTCTTCAGGACTTAACCCCTTAACAGTCGCTTTAGTCCCTACAGGCATAAACATAGGGGTTTCAACAGTTCCATAATTAGTTTTGATTGTACCAAGTCTTGCCTTTGTATTTTTTTCTTGCTTAATTAAATTATATTCTATTTTCATAACTTTCCTCCCTATAGAAAAAGAAGCCTAACCTCTTCTTTTCTTTTGATATGTTATAGGATTAGCTGCTATCGCTTCATATATATTATTATTAATATCATATACTACACCATCATGAAACATACCTTCATTATCATAATAATAAAAAGTCTCATTATTTCCTAATCCTATAATAGCAGCCCCTATCGCACTAGTTACTTCTATATAACTATGAGTATCTTCGCTAGATAAAGCTTTATTAATTACTTCAACTCTTATATTTTGAATATTATCATCTTCAAAAGTCATAATACTAACCTTACTTCCAATACCGACTTTATCACCAGTAGGTTCTGTTATAATCTTAGTTTTTGCTAATAATTCATTTATTTTAGCTAATCTAGTTTTAATAGCATAAATATTAGAATAAACACTTTCATCTCTAATAACATTACTATTATCAATTTCTATAATTTTTCCAATATATGTTGCTTTCTTCTTAACACCATCTTCTGTGTAATTAAATCCTTCTTTAATTTCATCACCTAGTACTTTTGTAGTTAATCTAAGAGCCACTGCACTACTACTTTTTATTTCTTTTTTAGGATCAATAACATCTTTATCTACAATTTTAAATTCTTTAATCTTCTTATTCCCATCTATTAATTTAATCAAAGAACCTGTCATAATTCTTCTTTCATATGTTTCGAATTTTGACAATGCCTTAACTAAACGTAATCTTTCTTCTTTTAATAAATTATATTGACTTAAAGTAACTTGAGTTTCCTTACATTTAACATTTTGTTTTACCAATTTTCTAGTTGCAAGTCTTTCTGACATAGGTCTAGAAATAATAAAGTCTATATCATTTTTTGTTTTTCTAAATATTTTTAATACTTTACCTGTAATAGTTATAGTATCTTTTCTACCCTTCACTTTAACTGTATATCTAAAGTTTTCTCCCTCTTTTTTACCTTTTACACTATTACCAAGTGAACAATTAACACTAACATAACCATTATTATGATTAAAAGAAGTACTACTTAGTCCAAACTCATTCTCTGATAAAGTATACACTTCTTCTAAATTCTCTTCATCAAATTTAATTTTGAACTTAGTACCATAATCAATAACAGTATCATTTACTTTTTTAACAAGTTCACTTTCCTCAAGTATATTATGTAAATACTTTATTTGTTCTTCTTTATATCTCTTATCATTAAAAGTCATTATCTCATCAAAATAAATAGTACTATTATCTATTTCATTTTGTAACTCATTAATTTTATCTCTTAAAGCTTTAACTTGTTCTGGTATTAATATCATTTAATCTCCCCCCTTTAATGACTAGATTATGATACCATAAAAAAGTTTATAAGTAAAGAACTATTTACTTCTTCTATTCTCATTAGTATAGTCATAATTCTTCGTTTCTACAAATATTAATCTTCTTTTCGCATCCATAATCTTTTTCTGAAGTTCTAAAGACATTTCTTTTAGAGTCTTATCTAATAGATATGCTCTATATTTATTTTTAACTAATTGTCTAAACTTCTCTATTTCATTTAATGCTTCATGATAAGCAGTACCAGTATCATCATCACTATTTAAATAGAAGTTTACCATCTTTAATAGTTTTAAATATTTTTTATAGACTTTATTACTAATAAAGACTTTTTGTATTTCTAAATTATAGATAAATACTTTATTATCATGAGACTTAATAGTTAATTCTTTTCCTAAAGTTAAATCTCCATTATAAGTAAAACTCTTTTCTATTATTAAATAGTTATTCAATTGAATCATCTCCTTTTAATAAGTCAGGCCTATTTTTCTTAGTCATCTCTATTTGTTGTTCTCTTCTCCATTTATTTATCTTTTCATGATCTCCGTTAACTAAGACCTCAGGTACAACTAATCCATCATATTCTCTAGGCTTAGTATATGTTGGATAATCTAACAAATTATCAGTAAATGATTCACTAAGATAACTTTCTTTTCTTATAACACCATCTATAAGTCTTGTAATAGAATCTATCAATACCATAGCAGGTATCTCTCCTCCTGTTAAGATATAGTCTCCAATAGATAGTTCTAAATCACAAATAGTCTTAATTCTCTCATCAAAGCCTTCGTAATGACCACAGATAATAATCAAATGCTCCTCACGAGATAAGTCTAAAGCGATAGACTGTTTATATAATTTGCCACTAGGTGTTAATAATATTACTTTAGAATTATCACTTCTTAAGTCTTTAACAGCATCAAATATTGGTTGACACATTAAAACCATACCAGCCCCTCCCCCATAAGGAGTATCATCTACCTTTTTATGAGGGTCTTTACTATAATCTCTAATATTATGAATATTAATCTCTACTAACTTATTATCTAAAGCTCTTTTAATAATAGATTCATCAAATACACTATTAAACATATCAGGAAACAAGGTTAATACATCTATTTTCATAACTTCCTCCATCTAGATAATTCTTTTATTACCTACTAATAATTTCAAAATAGTAAGAGCATCATCATGGACTTCTTTGGAAAAGGAACTCATACAATAATCTTTTAAGACATAAAAATCATAACCGCCCTCAAATAAATCTAAAGCTGTCTTTAAAACACAAGCATTTGTATCAAAACCACATAAATATATCTCTTCAATACCTTCATCTTTTAAATAGACTTTAAATTCATCTGTTAAAGCTGTATATGCACTTTTATTAAAAATCTTATAGTCTTTAGTATCAATTGCTATAGAAGTTCCTTCTTCAGTTAAACATCCTTTATAATCTATATCTTTATAAAACCTATTATCATAACCATTTATAAATTTAGTAAATGCAACTGTAGAAAATTGTTTACTATCTACTAACTCTTCTATTTTTTTTAGAGTTGATCTTGTTAAATCATTAACAAAATCGTTTTGAGCATCTATTACTAATAATAATTTCTTCATGACTTCCTCCTATAGAAGTTTAACTATAACTTCTTTTTTATTACTATCTATCTTAACAAAATCTTTATGATATGGAATTAATACTTCCCTATTATCTATTAATAATCTAAGTATCTTATAATTATTACCAGTCTCTTCTACCTCAAGAATACTACCTTCTAAATTATCAGTAGTTTTAACTTTATAGGTAACAAGTTCACTATCTAAGATATCTTCATTATTAAGATTAATTTCATCTTTAGATTTATAAACTCTCTTACCTTTCAAGAATAATACATCATTTATATTATTAAAACCATCAAAAGTAACCATATCATAGTCTTTATGAGTTCTATAACTAGTTATCTTATAAGTTTTATCATCTATAATTAAATTACTTCCTATTTTAAATATCTCATCTCTTTGTTTAGTAGTTAAGTTATCTTTAATCCTAAGTTCTCCTTTAATACCATGAGTATTAACTATTTTACCAATATATAATTTAGTCATCAACATCATCCATTTCATAAAGTATTATACTAGTTGCAACCCCAACATTAAGGCTTTCTACAACACTATTCATTGGTATATAGATAAACTTATCACTCATCTCTAAATACTTAGGATTAACACCATTTCCTTCATTACCTATTATAAGGGCAAAGACTTCTTTTTCATCATGAGATAAATTCTTAACTTCTTCACCATACTTAACATAAGTAGCATATACTGGTATTTTTAATTTCTTTAAAATAGGAATTAATTTATCTATAGAATAAAACACTATTGGAACATGAAATATCATCCCCTGTGTCGCTCTTAATACTTTAGGGGAATATACATCTACACACCCATCTCCTATTACAATAGTATCGATATTAAAGGCTACTGCACTTCTAATAATAGTACCCATATTACCAGGATCCCCTATCTCATCTAATATTAAAATTCTCTTACCGATAGTAGTATCTATTATCTTTTTACATAGTCCTATCATCTTAGGAGGAGAAGATAAAGTACTTATTTTCTTTAAGACTTCTTTACTTACTTCTATTTGTTCTACATCTATTGGTAGAACCTCTCCTTCTTCTAATAAGACTTCTTTTAAAACTCCCGCTTTATAAGCTTCTAAAACAAGATGTTCTCCTTCTACCATAAACTCATTATTTAAATCACGATACTTCTTCTTCCCTAATTTATAATAGTACTTAACTTTCTCATTATCTAAACTAGTTATAACCATACTACTCCTCTTCTCCATATTTATTAGTTAATTTTCTCCACTTCTTATAATCAGGACAATTCTCTTCTACAATAGCCCAAAACCTCTTAGAATGATTCGCTTCTATTAAATGACTTAACTCATGATAAATAACATAATCAAGGCATCCTATATCTTTAGTAATTAATTCTGTATTTAATGTAATAACATGAGCCTTAACATTACATACTCCCCATCTAGTAGTCATCTTCCTAAGTCTTAATTTAGGATGAGGAATACTCCTTGTAAAGTTATTATAACACATTTCTAGATGTTCACTAAAAATACCTAAAGCTTGTTTCTTCTTCCATTTATCTAAATCAAAGTCTCTTTTAATAAAAACTTTATTCTCTCCCAATTTAAAGTCACAAAACTCTGTATATATAATATCATATTTTTTACCTAAATAGTAAAATTCACTATTAAATTTTATCTTTTCTTTAACTTTCTTAATCATTTTTCTAATAGAGTCATAATTTTCTTCTATTACACTCATTATCTTTTTATTAGAAGTTAAAGTATTACAAGTAACATAGATAGTTAAGTCATCTTTAACTCTAATATAAATATTTTTAGTAGTACTTTTCTTAACAATCTCTAAATTATAAGTTTCATTATCTATATTTAAAGTCATAGCATCATCCCTCTTGATAAAATAAATTATTTATGATAATATGAATATGTAAAGATAATTTACATATTATAAAAAAGAGGAATACCTAGTTCTGTAAATAGGTACTTACCTCCAAAAAGTTTTTTCAGAGTAAATACCCCAATTACAAATTTGTAATAGGGTATTTTGCTATTTATAAATAATCAGAAGTATAATTATTAGTACTAATGATGCAATTAGAAAATCCTTCTTATTCATAAACATTTCCCCTTTCTAACCCCCCGAAATCAAGATGGTTGAAAGAGGTAAAACACCCATTACTAAGTATTCCTAGGTAAATAATAACACAAATGTATCTTCAATACAAGCGAACAAGATACATTTTTTTATGAATTTTCTATTAAAATTATTGAAACAATCAAATCTTTATGCTAATATGAATATGTAAATTTTCTTTACACAAAGAATACTTAGTTTGCGTTTGGATGTTACCCCAAAAAACAGGTTGAATATACTAATTAATAGAGAATTTTACTATCTATAAATAATTAAAAGAATAATAATTATTAATAAGATAACTATTAAGAAATCTTTCTTACTCAAAAGTAAGTACAAATTAATTTACACCATTCGTTACTAAGTATTCCTAAGTAAATGATAGTCTAAATGTATCTTTAAAACAAGATACATTTTTTTATTTATCAGTCCTATGTTTAGTATAAGTTTTCATTTTATTTATAAAATCATTATTTTTACTTATAGTCTCTTCATCAAAAGATTGCCCATACATATTAAAGCAATTTTCATATAAACATGTTAAAAAGATACAATAATTTATAAAATTATCTTTTCCTAAATTATCATTAATATAAGAAATGCTATTATTAATTGCAGAATAATCAAATAGTTCTCTATAATTATCTAATAAAGGATTAACTAAAGATAGATATAAATCATAAGCACTCTTATAAGAAATATTATTATTATTATTATCATCTAAATCAAAGATATAAATATTATCCTCTCTTAATCTTTTAAATAAACTTCTCGCTTTTTCCTGTGTTCTAAATTCATTAAAAGTACTATAATCTTTATTTATTATAAAACTACAATGTTTATCACTCATTTCACTTACATATATAAGTTCATGTAAAAGATTTATATCAAGACATCTATCATGATATTTTTTTAAAAGTGGAAATGAAATAAAAATCTTAGAATACTCTTTAGATAGTGATGTAATAGCAGTTACATCACTATCAAAATCTTCTTCAAAATAAACTATTTTTCTTGCAAGAAGTATTTTCTTATAAAAAGGTATATCCCCTAATCTATCTAAGATATTTTTACCAAAGATAGAGTTTTTTATAACATTTCTCTCTAATACTTTCTCTTGTCTTTTTAAAAAGTCTATACAATCATCTAGTTTTTCTTCATCTAATAAGGGGGCAATTCCTATTCTTTTACAAGTACCTATATAATCTTGTTGTAATTCTAAAAGCAAGTCTTTTACCTCATTATCATAAGTTAAATATTTTTTATATTTTTTATCAAAAGCATCAAATCTAAGTCCTAGAATAACTTCTTTATTTTTATCAAATACATCATCACTAATATTTAACAGTTCTTTTAAATATCTAAGAGTATAATCATCTATTTCATCTTGTAACTTTTCTCCTTTACTCATATAGTCATCCATTAATAATTTATAATATTTTAAATTATCTAAACTACTATCTAACTTTTTTATTGTTTCATAAGTAACATCAGGGGTTGAATCAAAGAAATAAAAAGCATCTTTAATTCTTGTAGCGATTAAGTCTTTAAAACTTTTATGATAGGAACTAGCGATTAAATCTATTAGATAATCTCTATATTCTAAAAATCTCTTATTAGGATTTAATAATCCATCTAAGTCTTTCATTATTTACGATACTCAAAATAAAAATCTAATATTCTAACCATATCCCCATCAACTGCTCCCATCTTCTCAAGTTCTTCATCAATACCCATTTTTCTTAGTTTATTACTAAATCTTTTGATACCTTCATCAGTAAATTTAGTCATTTTAAACAATTTCTCTACTTTTTCTCCTTTAATTACAAAGTCGTCACCTTCTTTTTCAATTGTAAAAGGTTTCTCTTCCTTAAATTTATATAAGACATGAGATTCAAAGGCATCATCTTCATAAAGGTTTTCTTCTTTTATAGTATCTAACAAATCACTTAAGTAATCTACTACTTCTCTAAGGCCTTCACTTGTAATTGCACTTATCTCAAAGATTTTCTTATCTTTAACTTTATCTTTAAATTTATCTAAATTATCTTTACTACCTTCAATATCCATTTTATTTGCAATAATAACCATAGGTTTAGTAAGTAGTTTTTTATTAAACTCTTCAAGTTCTTTATTAATAAGAACATAATCTTCATAAGGATCTCTTCCTTCAGTACCAGCCATATCAATAACATGTAAAATAACTCTAGTTCTCTCAATATGTCTTAAGAACCTATCTCCAAGTCCTTCTCCTTTACTAGCACCTTCTATTAATCCAGGAAGGTCAGCCATAACAAAAGTTTTCCCATTAGATGCCCGTACTACTCCAAGATTAGGCTTTAATGTCGTAAAGTGATACTCTGCTATCTTCGGTTTCGCTTTACTTACTTTAGAAATAATGGTACTTTTACCAACACTAGGAAGACCAACAAGGCCAACATCTGCAAGGAGTTTAAGTTCTACTTTAATAGTTCTCTCTTCTCCTGGTTCCCCATTTTCAGAGAAGTTTGGAGCGGTATTTGTCTGCGTTTTAAAGGCTGTATTACCACGTCCTCCTCTACCACCTTTTGCAATCACTGTTTCATCATTTTTACCCTTTAAATCGGCTAAGATTAGACCAGTATCTAAGTCTGTAACTACCGTTCCTTGAGGTACTTTAACAACTAAAGGTTCAGCCCCTTTACCATGTTGATTTTTACCTTTACCATTCTCACCCTTCTTACCTTTTATCTCTTTTTGATAACGTAAATCAAGTAAGGTATGAAGTCCTTCATCTACTTTAAAGATAATATCAGAGCCATGTCCTCCATTACCACCATAAGGACCTCCCATAGGAATATATTTTTCTCTCCTAAAGGCAGTACAACCATCTCCACCACTTCCAGCGATTACTTTAAGTATTACTTCATCTACAAACATATAAACACATCCCTCTAACTCAAGTATAGAAAAACAAAAGAAAAAAGTAAATAATTTATAGAAAATTAGATACTTTTTTTACAATTTATATAATTTTCCAATAGAATAATTTATTACTCGCATCCATCTACAAGCAAGATAATTTTCGTAAAAAGAAAATCAACTTACATCTATATTATATGAAGTTTTCTCTCATCTAACATAATTAGATTATATCATAAGTGGTACTAGTATGTAAAGATATTTTTAGCTTTACTCTTTACTTTATATTATCTTTTTAATAATAATTTCTTTTCTAAAGAATAATCTACAATAGAGTCAATATGGGACTGAGTAGTATCAAATACAGGAATATCTAAATCTTTTTGACTAATTAGCATTTCTATTTCTGTACATCCTAATATTACACCTTTAATATTGCTTTGTTTTTTCATATTATTTATTACTTCGATATAATAATCTCTTGAATTGTCATTAATCTTGCCTTTACATAGTTCATCAAATATTATTCTATCTATTTCATTAATCTCATTTTCATTATCTGGAATACTAACCGTTAATCCATTTTGTCTTAACCTATTTTTTAAAAAGTCTTCTCTCATTGTATAGCCAGTACCTAAAAGTCCAACGTTTAATACTTCATTTTCCTTGCATTTATCAGCAACACAGTCGGCAATATGAATTAGAGGAATATTTATTTTATTTTCTATATAATCTGCTAATTTATGCATTGTATTAGTAGCAATAACTATATAATCAGCACCGGCATTTTCTAAAGTTTTAGCAATAGAAGCTAGTTCTACACCAATTTTATCCCATTCATTGTTTAACATTAGTTTTCTAATCTCTTCAAAATTAACATTATAAATAATCATTTTAGCACAGTTTAAGCCACCACATATCGCATTAACTCCATTATTAATTCTTTCATAATAATGAATTGATGACTCATAACTCATTCCCCCAATAAGTCCAATTGTTTTCATTTTTTAGTTCCTTTCAATTTATTTTTTTGTTTTTTAGGTTTTTCATCATCAAAATCAATAACACCTTCCCATTCAAAAGGTTTAAGTCCTTTAACCGCTTCACCGGCAGAAATTATTGGACGTTTTTGTTGAAAAAAGCCTTCAGGAAACTTTGTTATGTTTTTCTTTGCCATATAACATTACCTCCCATATAAAGTTTAATACAATTATATATTATCATTAATGCAACAAATATTCAACACTATTTTAAAATACCATTAACAAAATAAATTATAAATTTGTAATAGTATCTTTAGTTTTATTTTCAACATTTAAACTTATAACTAATTTTATTAACTTATCTAACATATCATCACTTAAACGACCAATTACTTTATATTCTATTTTATCTTTCTTAAAGTAAAATAAATCGTCTGCCCTAATATAACCAGTTTTGTTGTTAACATTTCTACCTTTAATTTTATTTGGTACTATCTCTAGATTACTTTTAATTTTTAACTTTCTTTTCTTATGGTTTTCACTATGAAAACTACACATAATATTAGAAATGAAATCATAGGAATAACTTTCTATTATCCCTACCTCATCACTGATTACCACAAAAGAGTGTTTAGGGACAACAGTGCCATTCCTATCTTTAAACTCTTTAACAACAATTATGTCTCCAACTCTACACATAGATAACCTCCTTTCATTGATATTTACACAAAAAAAATACTTGTGTCTATAATAATTATTAACCATATCTTTATTTTTGCTCTTTTAATTCAACAAAAAAACTAGAGCTTTCCTCTAGTTCCTTTAATTATCTCTAATATTTATTACTTATCCCTTAATTCTACATCTAAAGAGGTTGTTACTTTCTTAATAATATTATCAAAGACATTCATTACTTCTTCATCAGTTAAAGTCCTATTACTATCCATAAATGTTAAGTTATAGGCAATTGATTTTTTATCATTATCAAGTTTTTCATAGACATCAAAGACATTTATTTCACTAAGAAGTCTTCCTCCTGCTTTTTTAATAACTGTTTCTACTTCACTTGATGACATAGACTTAGGTACAATGAAAGCAACGTCTTTGACTATGGTTGGATATTTTGAAGCTTCTTTATATTTTAAAGGTTTAACTTTAGTCATTAAAGCATTTAAAGATAACTCACATACATATACTTCATCGCTACATTTTTTAGGATGAACTCTACCCATAATACCTATTCTCTTACGGTCAAGAAGGATATCTGCTGATACTCCTGGATGTAAATCAGAAACATTACTCTTAACAAAACTATAACGATTTTTAAATCCTAAGTAATCAAGGATACTTTCAACTATTCCTTTCATCAAATAGAAGTCTACTTTAATAGAACCTTTCCAAGGATTAGTAACATAATTACCTTTCATAAGAAATGCTATCTTAGATTCTTCATTATAAGATTTATCATAAGTTTTAGCAATCTCATAGATATTTATGTCTTCTACTTTACGAGCTTTATTATAGTTATAAGTATTTAATAGTGATGGTATTAAACTTGTTCTAATAACACTTTTATCGATACTCATAGGATTAGGTAAAGTAATTTTCTCTTTTTCTTCATAATCAAAGCTAGCAGCCATAGATGGTGATACTAAAGTATAAGTCTTAACTTCATTAAGTCCTAAACTTCTAAGTCTTTTAGATATAGCTTTACGATATTTAACATCACCTACATACTCTCCTCTTTTTAGTTCTATTTTTGGTAGTGTTCCTTTGATATTTTGATAGCCATAAAGTCTACCAATTTCTTCTGCTATATCATTAACATTAGATTCAATATCTAGTCTTCTACTAGGAATAGTCACCTTAAACTTACCATCTTTAATAGTATAAGGAAAATCTAATCTTTCAAGTTCATGTTTCATAATATCTTCATCTATTTTAATACCTAACATTTTATCTACATCTATTGGATAGAACTCAACTACTTTAGGAGTTTTATCTATTTTATCGTGCTTAACAGTGCCAGATAGAACAGTAGCATTAGCATATTTTTCAAGTAAATGACAGGCTCTATCAAGAGCATAATTAGTATATTCATAACTAAGTCCTTTACCATATCTTATACTAGCTTCACTTCTAAGATCTAAATGAGATGCTGTATATCTAATACTAACAGGATCAAAGATAGCGGCTTCTATTAAGATATTTTTAGTAGTAGGTTCTACTTCAGTATTAAGTCCTCCCATAACTCCAGCGATACAAACTGGCTTTTTACCATCAGTAATAATAATATCACTACTTCTAAGAGTTCTTTCTTTATTATCTAAAGTAGTAATCTCTTCTCCATCTTTTGCATCCCTAACTAGTATTTTATCACCTAAAGTATCTTTATCAAAGAAATGAAGTGGTTGACCAAACTCTAACATAACATAATTAGAAATATCTACAACGTTATTTATTGGTCTCATACCAACAGATAATAATCTTCTCTTAATAAAGTCAGGTGACTCTTTAATTTCAACATTAGTAACCATCTTTGCTAAGTAATAAGGACATTTAGGAGTATCAACTTCTAATTTAAAATGATTATTAATATTATCTTTATCTTCGCTATAAGATAAATCAGGTAATTTTACTTTTCTATTTAATATAGCAGAGATTTCATAAGCAAAACCAATATGATAGTAACAGTCATTATTACGATGTTTATGAATATCTAACTCATATAAAGTATCTTCAAGTCCTAAATAAACAAGAGGGTCTTTTCCTACAGGAGCGTTGTCTTTTAACTCTTCAATGCCTTTAGCATATGTCTCCTCATTTTTCTCTTCAAGACCAAGTTCATATAAGGCACAAATCATCCCATTAGATTCTACTCCTCTAATCTTACTTGCTTTGATAGCAAAGTCTCCTGGAAGCACAGTCCCTGGTAAGGCTACTATTACTTTAAGTCCTTCCCTTACATTAGGAGCACCACAAACTATTTGTTGTAATTCGTCTTTACCTACATCAACCTGACATAAATGTAAATGATCGCTATTAGGATGATCCACACAAGATTTAACTTCACCAATAACTAGATTATCTATTTTATTAGTAATAACTTTCTCAATATTGATACCTGCTTCCGTAATTTTAACTGCAAGTTCATGTAGGTCTTGGTCAGATATATCTATATAATCTTTTACCCACTCTAAATTAATCATTGTTATCTAACTCCCCTCTATCAAAATTATTAACCTCTCTTAAATCAGTATTATAGAAAACTCTTAAGTCATTAATACCATATTTAAGCATAGCGACACGCTCTGCTCCAAAGCCAAAAGCAAAACCACTCCAAACATCTGGATCATAACCACTCATTCTTAAAACATTAGGATGAACTATACCTGCTCCAACAATAGTAATCCAGCCTGTATGTTTACAAATATTACATCCCTTTCCTTTACAGTTAAAACAACTTATATCTGCTTCAACAGAAGGCTCTGTAAACTGATAATAACTTGGTCTTAATCTAACTTCAACATCATTACCAAATAATTTCTTAAAGGCAACTTCAAAAGTACCTTTTAAGTCAGATAGTGATATATCTTTATCTACAAGTAATCCTTCTATTTGCATAAACTGATGAGAATGAGTCGCATCATCATCATCTCTCCTATAAGTCTTACCAGGACATATTACTCTAATAGGTTTTTCTCCCTTTCCTTTTAACATCGTTCTAACTTGAACAGGTGAAGTTTGACTTCTAAGTAGAATCTCTTCTCCTTCAATATAGAATGTATCTTGAGCATCTCTTGCTGGATGTCCTTTAGGTATATTTAACATTTCAAAATTATATTTATCTTCCTCAACCTCTGGTCCATCAACTACATCATAACCCATAGACATAAAGATATCTTCTACTTCTTCTATTAATTTTTCTAAAATATTAGGAGAACCTACACTAACCTTAGTAGCAGGTAGACTAATATCAATAGATTCACTCTCTAGTTTTTTATTTAACTCTTCAGTTTCTAATCTTTCTTTAATAGCATTATACTTTTCATTAAAATAATTTCTTAGTGAATTAACTTCCATACCAAACTCTTTTTTCTTATCATTTGGAACATCTTTAATCTTACTATTAAGTTCTGTAATAATACCTTTCTTACTTAAATATTTAATATGTAATTCATTAAGACTCTTTAAGTCTTTAACACTACTTAAATCTTTCTCTATTTCTTTTTTAATATCTTCTATATTCATTACACCCATCTCCTTTATTTTAATAAAAAAATAACTATAACTTAAGGGTGTCAAAGAAACTAACACTGTACCACCTTAATTTATAGTTATTACTATTCTCATTAATCTTAACGCGATAAACGCCTATAATTTTGTTATAGGGACTCCTAAGACGAATTCATAAACTATTCTTATCTATTTTCACCTACCATAGACTCTCTTTAAAGAAATCATTTACTACTACTTCTTAATCACAGTCATTTCATGAACTACTATATCATATTTGAAAGTTAATTGTAAATAGGAAATACTATTTTTTATTAAGTGAATACTTCTTTTCTAACTCTAAAACTTCATCTCTTCTAGTTTCCATTTCTACTAAATAGTTATAGTTATAATCTCCCTCTAAATAGTTAGTCAAATTTCTTGCCATTAAATTATTCATATAATCATCATAATTATCAGTATATACTTCGACATTATATAACTGTTCTATTAAAATCTTTAAATCATTAAGACTTCTTGTATCATTAGTAATATCTAATCCTTCTAAAACTTTCTTATAATTATCAAAAGCAACTTTACCACTATCTAGTCCTAATAATATCATCTTTCTAAGTTCTCTTTTTCTAGGTATAAAGATACCTAAAGTACTCCTTACATATAAAGAGCCTTTAATAGTAAACCTATTCCATTCTTTTAAATTATTTATACTATCATAAATATCTACACCTATTTGTTTTAATAATAAGTTATAACTATTAATAGAAAGATTACCATTTTTACTTGACTCTTTATCAATAAACTTCTTCCTATCTTTCATTATCTCAAAAGGATAATCAAACTTTTCTTTATTAATCATAAATCCCCCTTCTTTCTAATAACATATTATATACTAAACACAATCTAAAGTAAAGAAATAGTTTTTACATCAAAGTTATTACTTATATGACTACTAAATATAAATCGGCCTTTACTATTCTTTAGGATATTTATAATCTCTTCAATTATTTTATTATCTAAATTACTCCCTAAATCATCTATTATTAAGACTATCTCTTCTTTAAGAAACTTTAATATAAAGGGTATAAAAGCAAAAACTAATCTATTACTAAGAGACTAATCTCCATAATCTATTATATAGTTTTTACTATCTATATTATGCTTAAATTTAGTATTATAACCATTACCTTTTTCTAACATAATGCTTTTAACATTATAATCTATAATATTAACATTAATTCTCTTATATAAGTCTAAAACATAAGGCTTTAATTTATTATTAATATCTCTTTAAATGCCGGTTCAATTAAAGTTCTTATATCTAAACAGACACCTATAGTTGATGTTAAGAAGGTATATACTTCTTTTAAATTATCTTTAGCATAACTTAAAAATAGTCTATTATCTAAAACCATCTTAGAAATTTTTTTAATTTTTTATCATTAAAGTTACAAGTTTTATTTATTCTTTCAAAGATAATATTTTCTTCTTCATCATAATAGTATAAATACTCTCTACTTACCTGCTTTTTATTAAGGATAAAGTCATAGACATATTTAGTATTACTTTTAAGAAAAACTATCTTAAAACTACTAGGTTTATCATTATAGATATAGGTAATTAAGTAATTATTACCGGTCTTAAGCATCAAACTAACTGCATTTAGTATTTTTAAAAGGCTAGTTTTACCACTATTAAAGTCTCCATTTATATTAACTATATTACTATTCATATCAAAACTAATCTTATCTTTAAAAGAGAAAAGATTCTCTACTTCTATTTCTAAAATCATAACTTCTCCTAGAAAATTAAAAGTAGTGCCAAACACTACTTATACAGTCATTAATTCTTTTTCTTTATCTTTATAGATATTATCTATATCTTTATTATAGTCATTAACAAGGTCTTGAACATCTTTCATCATACCTTTTTCTTCGTCTTCTGGAAGTTCCATCTTCTCTATCTTTTCATTAGCTTCATGTCTTATATTTCTAATAGATACTTTAGCTTCCTCAGCCATTGCTTTAACTTGTTTAGTAAGTTCCTTACGTCTTTCTTCTGTTAAAGCAGGTATAACTATTCTAATAGTCTCTCCATCGTTAGATGGATTGTAACCTAAATTAGCAGCGATAATAGCTTTTTCAATATTACCTAAACAACTCTTATCAAAAGGTTTAATAAGTAATTGTGTTGCTTCTGGTACAGATATAGTTGCAAGACTCTTTAATGGAGTCATAGAGCCATAATAATCAACCATAACACCATCTAAACTAGAAGGATTAGCACGTCCTGCTCTAACTGTAGTAAAACGTTTCTCTAAGTTAGCAAGAGTTCCTTTCATTTTATTTTCAACATCACTAATAAATTCACTATTCATAACATCTTCTCCTTAATTAAATTCTACTATAAAGTTTAGGAAATATCAATAATTTGATGATAATTTGCAATAATTACAATAGAAAAGTGACCTTCAATAAAGAAAGTCACTTAGTAACTAACTTATGACATAAACATTTTCTGCAGTCCCATCTCCAGACGTAAACCCGTTTTCAGTGGTCACATTGATAACTGGACGGACGGCACTGTCGTTACTCACATCGTTGAAATTCAGATCCTCATTCACATCCCATACAAAAGCACGACCAAGAACGAAAACGGCCGGCGTCATACTCCAATACCACATCTGAGAATCTCCTGGATTTAAATAACTATTTCCTACTACATACGAACTTTCTCCTGCTAATGTTAATTCATCTGCGGTTATTAATCCCGCTTTTAATCTATAAGAACCTCCATATGTCTCCTCTGTTGCAGGACAACTTAATGTTGGATCATTGTTCCCTGGACTATTTTTCTGGAAATTTGCTAGTCTATCCCCCATGCTTGAATACATATAAACGTCCGTTAAATCTCCAAACATTGCTTCTGATACATCATATTCACTAGCATTCTTATATCCACTACTATCACTACAGAATCTTCCTCCTATTACTTTACTATCATAAATACTACTTCCCAATGTATTTTTATACCATGTATCTACTTCTTTTTTTATAAATGAATCTGTTCCGTTATCATAGGTATATCCTGTGTATTTTGGATCATTAGACTCTAAATTATATGGACTTATTCCTACTGCAAATGAATTAACTAAATCACTATTATCTGGATTTGCACTTGTTCCATTATAGATTAATCTTAAACTGCCATCTCCATTTACTCGCACTATCTTCCAGTACATTTTATCACCTTGTGATGCTAGTTTTACTTGAGTACGCTCATCTTCATATCCAACATTCGCTTCCCTACAACTTTCTAAGCTTTGATAATAAAGCCCATTATTTTCATATACATAATAATCACTTGCATATTCTCCAAATTGAACATTATTATTTGTTACCGCTCCCCTATAATAATAACTTACCCCATCTTCATCATTCATACTATATAGTCCATTAGTCACTTGACTAGGTTCACTTCCATATTGTGGGCCTTCCTCTGTAAATGATGCTATATAACTTCCATTACTTGCATAATTAAACATATTAGTTGTTTCTTCTTGTAACTCATTATCTTCTAATATCTCTTGAGTAGTTAATGGTACATACTTATCTCCTGCTTTTCCATACACATTTATTCTTACACTAAATGTTAATCCTCCTCCATCTCCTTGTGGATTATAACTCTCATCTACATACATTCTTAATCTATAGTTATTAGATTCACTACTATTCATACTACTTGTATATAAACTCATCTCATTTACTGGTCTTCCTGTATAATCATTGGCACTTGTCTCTTCATTATATGTTTCAGGTACCATTAAAGCTTCTTCTCCATCATCTGTTAATCTAGTTAGATATAACTTTATATATTCTCCACCTATTGTATTACCATCTTCTTTTTTAGCACTTATCTCATAGTTAATATTTACATCACCTTTTATTTCACTACTTACACTAAAGTCAAAGTACTCTCCTGGATTTAGTCTTACCATTCCTGTTTTATCTGTTGTTGGTAAGGCTCCATTTAATGAAATAGTATTACTTGTCTCTTCATAAGTCATGGTTATCGCCCCAGTTGTTATACTATTTATATTACCTGTTCTACTATAGTTAAAAGCAGCATAACTTACTCCCACTATTGCAATCACCATTACTACTAACACTACTACTATTATAATATTTTCACGTTTTTTCATCTTTTACCTCTCCTTCACTTTTTTCTAACACTAAAAAGAACAGAATACACCTATCCTGCTCTTATGTCATAATGAAAGAAAGTAATATTATTACTTATATTTACTAAACTGCCCCCCCCCAGGTAACACATTGTAAACATAGTTTTTTCATTTTTCTTACCTTGCATAACAATTACTCCCTTTCTACTTTGTTAATTTAATACTACTACAATCTACTAAGACAATCAATAATGTTTTTACTTACTTGACACACATTTTTATATTAAATTACTTCTTTTATAAGTACTTACTTTAGAATCTAAATATATATCAACAGTACCTTTATTAACCATCTTAATGAAGCCTAAACCATTTATACATATATCTTCATCATAACCCATTTCATAAGTTCTTTTCTGTAAGTCTTTTAAATCATCATGCTTACTAGATATTCTTCTAATCTTTAAATCATTAGACACATAGAAAGTAAAACTATTCTTTTCTCCTTCTACATAATCTATTCTAAAGAAGTTATCTACTATTACACTTTGTCCTTTTCTAAGTTGAAAAGTCTTAGGTTTAATCTCTTTTCTAGGACTTATCTTCTTAAACTCTTCATCACTAATATAATTAACTATACTACCACTATCTACAAGACCTGGAGTATCTATTAGTGTTAAATACTCATTTATTTCTATTTCTACTGTATTTAAGGTAGTAGAAGGAAGTGGTGATATAGTAAGTTCTCTATCACTAGTAGAATAGTTTCTTAATAATTTATTTATTAAAGTACTCTTTCCAGCATTAGTATGTCCTACTACATAGACATTATTAGTAGTTTGATATAGTTTTATTTGTTTTAACAAATAATCTATATTATAGTTTTTCTCACTACTTATAACTACTACTTTATCAAAGATATCATTATCTTTAAAATAATCTATTAATTTATCATCATTTACTGATTTAGGTAGAACATCTCTTTTATTTAAGACTAATATCATCTTATTAGGAATAATTTCTCTTATCTTATTGATATCTTCTTCTATATTAAGTAAATCTGCTATATAAAGTACTAAATCTTTAGTCTCTCCTACACTTTTAAGTATCTCTATATACTCATCATTACTTTTAGTAACTATTTGATACTCTCCATAGTTTTTAATTCTAAAACATCTTTGACAATAATCTTTATCTAAACTAGTAGTATAACCTTCCCCTAAGATATTCTCATCCTGAAGTTTAACTCCACATCCAAGACAATACTTCTCACTATTCATAATACTTTCCTTTCTTGAAAAGATTATTCTTACTATATTTATTCATAATCTTCTCTTCTAAAAATCTATTAATATTAGTAATCTTTAAATCTTTAACTGCTAGAGGATCTACAAATATCTTAGTAATATGACCTTTATAGCCATAACCCATATCTGTCATAAATTGGTCCCCTATAATAGCGATAGATTTAGACTCTAAATTATATTTAGATTTAATTTTCTTTAGTGTTCTAATAGAAGGTTTTAAAGCAAAGGGATAGTAATCTACTCCTAAGTCTTTACCAAAGGTAGATACCCTTTTTTTAGGACTATTAGAAACTATAATTACTAAAAAGTCTTTCTTTAATTTAGTAATTAACTCTTTAACTTTATCTTTTACTTTAGTAGAGTCAATGAAAGCTAGAGTATTATCTAAATCAAAGATTAAACATTTAATATCTTTTTTCTTTAACTTATCATAATTAATATCAAAGATATTTTTCTTATAAATATCTGGTAAATATTTCATAGTCTTACTCCTCATATATTTAGTATATACCAAAATTACATTTAATGCTAGTATAGCTAGTTATTTAGTCTCTGTCTTACAGGCATAGTATTAATGTTTAGTGATTCAAAACTATAGCCATTACTTAGACAATAATCAATTATCTTACTTAGGGCATCTCTTGTATAAGTCTTAGTATCATGCATTAAGATAACGTTATATTTATCATGAGATAAGTTATTAATTACACTATTATATAGTTTAGAAGGACTAGTTGCAAAAGAAGCATCTCCACTATCTACATTCCAATCATAGTATTGATAACCTTTATTTAAGGTATCATTAACTAAAGTAGTCATTATGCCTTCTTTATATTTTTTAGATATACTATTACTAGAACCACCTGGGAATCTAATTAACTTAGTATCTACTCCTGTTATATTATAGATTCTATCTCTAACTTGTTCTAAATCATTAAAATAATTATCAACTGATGCATAAATAAGATCATATCTGTGACTTGCAGTATGAATACCAATAGAGTGTCCTTCATCTACAATTCTCTTAATTAAGGAATCACTTCCATTCATTGTAACAAAGAATGTTGCTTTAATTCCTTTTTCTTTTAAGATATCTAAAATTACATCAGTAGTACCATCTCTTGGTCCATCATCAAAAGTAAGATAAATAGTATTAGGTTTTAAATGTTCTCTTACTTTTATATTTCTTATAAGTTTACTATTATTATTACTATTATCTTTTACTTTATAAACTACTCTATAATCTCCTACTTTAGTAGTATCTATATTACTAGTAATCTCTACTTTACTAGATAAATCTCCATCACAATTATCTGTTATAGTAGTACCTGCTTCCTCATAAGGAGCATTTAAGTTCAAAAAGATATTACTATCTCCATTTAAGGTAATAATAGGTTTATCTACATCTTTTGCAATTATCTTTCTTACAACTTCTCTTTTATTGCCACTACTATCTTCTACTCTATAAATAATTTTATCTTTTTGCCTTTCTACTTTAACTTTATCAGTAATATCTTTATCTACATTGTCATAAGCTTTAAAGCCAAGTTCTTTATATTCTCCATTAGGACAGTAATATTCTGTACTTTTACCAGTTAATTTAATTTTAGGTTTTTCTATATCTTTAACAACTATCTCTTTAGGTATATGATAAGTAAAAATATTATCTTTATAAGTATAATTTATATTATATTCTCTATCTTCTTTTGTATCTATCTCATCAAGAGACTTTATAATAGTTTTATTTCCTAAAATATCACTTATAGTTATCCCTTTATCAGTATAAGAAGAGTTAATATTAACTATTTCTTTTAAAGGAGAGTTTATTGAGACTTTAGGAACAAATAAAAAGAAAAAAGTAAAAAGAACAAGTACTAAAGTAACACTAGTATTTATAAAATAACGACTCTTAGATATTCTTCTTTTCTTTATTTTCTTACTTTTCATAATCCCAGCTCCTAATATTAGTATAGCACAGTCTACTAATATTTTTAGCTGAAATCTACATCATTATACTTATTATTCTTAATAAACTCTCTAAGTATCTTAGTTAAGGCTCTCTTTTCAATACGAGATACATAACTTCTAGAAATATTTAATTTATCGGCAATTTGTTTTTGAGTCCATAAATCATTCCCTTCTAAACCATATCTTTTAACAATAATCTCTTTTTCTCTTTTACTTAAGACTTTTAAATAAGAGTTAAGCAGTTTAACATTATCTTTTAAATTAATCTCTTCTATAAAGTCAGGTCTAGGGGCTTTTATAACATCAAGTATTGATATTTCATTACCTTCTTTATCAAAACCAACAGGTTCATTTAAAGAGATATTTTTATTATTTTTGTTATTAGCACGAAAGTACATTAGTATCTCATTTTGAATACATTTAGCACAATAAGTAGTAAGACGATTCCCTTTATTAGGAACAAAGGTATCTACCCCTTTAATAAGTCCAATTGTACCAACACTAATAAGGTCATCTTGGTCAATATTTTTATAATCAAACTTCTTAACAATATGAGCGACTAATCTAAGATTATGTTCTATTAAACTATTACGAGCTTCCTTATCTCCTTCGCCCATTTTTTTAATACACTCTTCTTCCTCTTCTTTTGATAGTGGTTCTTTAAAGACTTGATTAGAATAACTTGCTGTAAAAGTAAAGAATCCTCTTAGGCTATCAAATAAATTAAACAACATTTTTATCACCTAATAAATAATATGTCAAAAAAAAGGAGTTAGAATATCTAAGCTCCTATTATCTTGTTACTTACAAATATTTTCCTATACATAGATTAAAACATCTATTGTATTATAGTCTTATTTTTTGACCATTTTTTTACTAAACTTAATGTTCCCATCTTCTTTCTCACCTATGGAAATTTTTTCTTGAGGCAACAAATTATTTTCTAGTAAAATTACTTTGGTATTATTTCCAAAATCATTAATTAGTTCTAAATTATTTTTTCTCTTTAAGCTAAGTTTTTCAAAGACACTATAAATTTTATATTCTGTTTTAATTGTCCAACTTAGACTTTTTTTATATTCCTCTATAGTCGTACGAGTGCTTTCATAATCTATAGGTTTTTCAAGTTTAGCTTTACAATCAAGATATCTAGAACAATAAGCAGCTATATTAGACATCAAAGATTTCAATACCCATTCTAATACAGTATCAGTAATAACAAGATCTAAATCTTCTAAAGATAAATCAAAATCAAATTCAAGTGGCAAATTTCTAAATTTTTGAACCATCTTTTTTCGTAATAATTCATTTTCTTTTTCTTCCATAAACAATAACTCCCTTCTTGAAAGAATACTATAATAAAAAGATAAATTTAAAATTATTATAGATTATATTTTTATTTTTTTAGTTCTCTTACATGTTTATTGGCGTTATAATAGAAAACATTTTCTTCTTTATCTATATATGAAGGTATTCCTCTTCTAGCAAGTGAACTTTGAAATAATTCTAAATCTACTATTTCTGCAGGCATTTCTTCTCTAACAATTAAGCATACTAAAGAATTATTAGTTAATGCTCTTAAATAAACATCTTTACCATAACTAGAAATTAATTTTTCTTTCTTAAGTTCTATACTACCTATACCAAATTCTGCAATTAAATTATTACGTTTAGATAAATCATCGGCAATAGTTGTAGTTTTTTCTTTTACATTTTTTAAGAATTTATAATATTCTTGTTCTTGTTTTTCTATTCTGCTACCTATAGTATCTAAAAATCCTTTCTCTTCACAAATTCTTATTAAATCTTTAGCAGTTAAATAATGACCACTAGATAGTAGAATTAGACTACCCCCATTTGCATTAGCATATCCCTTATCATTAAAATCTGTACTCCAATATGAAAAAATTTTATTAGAATTATTTTCACATATCTTTTCTCCATCGTATTTAGAAAATTCCTTAAATTTACCATCAATACCCAAATAACTAACTGTATTACCATACCCAAGGCGACACACTTTAGATAAAGGGTACTCTACTTTACTAAATTCACCAACACTTAAGAAACCATTAAATCTAATATATTCACCTTTCTCTTCATCTAAAAACTTTTCTTTATTAGCGTCAAAATATCTAAAATTTCTATCTATCCAAGAAACTTTGGAATCCTTACCAACCATAGCATAACCATATTCATTAAAGTCTGCGGCAATATCATATCTATATGGTAATAATTCATTATCTTCTTCTCTTACATAAGCATATTCTTTATTAGCTGTTTGTACTACTTTAAAACCATTAACAAAGTCTCTACTATCATCAATAATATCAAAAGATTTTTCTGGTCTAGTCCATCTTGGTAATGCTATAGGAACATAAATTTCCTCATTAGTTCTTTCATTCAAGGTATAACCAAACTTTCTTATGTTTTTTTCAATAAACACATCATTAGCTTTAATACTAACTATTTTCTTAGGCAAATTCTCCATAACAATTCCTTCTTTCATATTTTTTTATTTTACAAATGTATTGGATTAAAGTCAACATCTAAGTTAACTTTATTTATCGTAGCATAATAATCTACTAGTTTTTCTAAGACTTCGTGAATATTATCTTGATACTGATATTTTAATATTAATTGATAGTAATAAATGTTCTGCTTTTTAAAGATAGAGGCAGGACTAGGTCCTAATATTATAGTCTTATCTAGATATTTATGACATACTTTCTCACACTTTTTCGCTTCTATTAAGGCTTGTTTACTATCTTTACTAGAGATATTTAAAGAGACGAGATAGTAGTAAGGAGGATATTTCATTAATTTTCTTACTTTCATCTCTTCTTTATAAAATGACTTATAATCATTTTCTTTAGCACACTTAATAGCATAATTATCTTCATTAAATGTCTGGAATATAACTTTACCAGATTTATCACTTCTACCAGCTCTTCCTGCTACTTGACTAAGTAAATCAAATGTTTTCTCACTACTTCTAAAGTCAGGAAGCATAAGTGAGGTATCAGCATTTATTACTCCTACTAAAGTAACATTAGGAAAGTCAAGGCCTTTAGCAACCATCTGAGTACCTAGTAAGATATCTGCTTCCCCTCTTGCAAAAGCATCAACTATCTTTTTATGAGCCCCTTTCCTACTAGTAGTATCAACATCCATTCTAAGGACTCTTGCAGTAGGAAAAATACTTTTTATCTCTTCTTCTACCTTTTCTGTTCCAACACCTAAATCTTTTAGTGACTTCTCATGACACTTAGGACAAGTAACTTCATACTTAGTAGCATAACCACAGTAATGGCATCTTAATATATTACTACTCTTATGATATGTTAAAGTTATATCACAGTTAGGACATTTAACAGACTCACCACAATTAGAACAAGTAACAAATGAAGAATATCCTCTTCTATTTAATAAAAGTATTACTTGTTCCCCTTTTTCGATAGTCTTATTAATTTCATCTATTAAAGGTAGTGAGAAATGTCCCTTAGCCTTACCTACTTCTTTATTCATATCAATAATCTCTACTTTAGGCAACTCTTTACCATTAACTCTTTTTTCTAATGTTACTAGATTAAAGACATTTTTTAGTCCTCTAGCATACTCTTCTAACATAGGTGTGGCACTCCCTAAAACTACTTTTGCCCCTAAATCTTTCGCTCTTTTAATCGCCACATCTTTAGCATTATACCTAGGATTATTATCTTGTTTATAAGAGTCACTATGACACTCATCTATAATAATAAGGCCAAGATTTTTTAAAGGTGCAAAGACAGCACTTCTAGCACCTATTACAATATCTACTTCACCTTTTACAATTCTTCTATACTCATCATATTTCTCTCCATCTGATAAGGCACTATGAAGTAATGCTATATTACTTCCAAATCTTTCTTCAAATCTTTTAATTAACTGTGGTGTTAGTGATATCTCTGGTACTAAAACAATACTTTTTAAACCTTTCTTTAAATACTTATCAATTAACTCCATATATACTTCCGTCTTACCACTACCAGTAACACCATATAACAAAGATACAGTATTTTCAGTATTTAAAATATTATTAACTGCTTCCTCTTGTAAAGAAGTTAACTTTCTTACTTTTCTTTCACTTTCTTCATAGTCTAATCTATAGACTTCTTCCTCTTCTACTCTTAAGACATTATTTTTAACTAAGGTATTAAGAACAGATGTAGAGACATCTTTTAACTCCTCACGACTTAACTTCTCTTTACCAGTAAATAACTCTACAACCTCTTGTTGTTTATCTGTTAACTTCTTATCATAATCATTTAAATAATATACTTTTCTATATTTTTTATTAACATTACCTTTAATACTAGCTTTAAATCCTTTAGGAAGCATTACTTGATAACAACTAATTAAAGATGCAAGAGTTGTCTCTTTTAAATATTTACCAAGTTCTAATAACTCTTCAGTAAGTATTACTTCTTCATCTAAAACTTCTTCTATTTCTTTTAAGTTATCTACATCACTAGTATTTTTAATCTCTAAAATAAACCCCACTAGAGTTCTATTACCAAAAGGAACCTTTACTCTTTTACCTACTTCTATTAAAGATTCTAAAGAATTAGGAACACTATAGTCAAAGATTCTATCTACACTTTTACTAGTTATCTCAACTAAAACACCTACTACCAAGTTATCACTTCCTCTCCTGTTAAAACTTTGTTCGTAAAATTAATTAAAGAAAAAGGCTTATGCAAATAAAGCCATATATACTAAGAAAACGAAGAATATTAAACTAACAATAAGTCCATTAATCTTCTCAAAGTTACTACTCTTATATTTAACACCTACACCAATCATCATAGAAAATCCACCTATTAAGCCTCCAATATGAGCGGCATTATCGATACTTGGTACCATAAATCCAAGTAATAAGTTGATAACGATTAATGGTATTATCTGGCTCTTAATAACAGTACCTAAGTAAATACGATAATGATATCCAAAATATAACAATGCTCCAAGTAAACCAAATATCGCACCACTTGCTCCTACACTTAAAGCATCTGGTGTTACTACTACTGATAATAAAGAACCACAGATAACACTAAATAGATAAACTACTAAGAATCTCCATTTACCAATAAAGCTTTCTAACTGCATTCCTATAATCCATAAAGCATACATATTGAATAGTAAATGGGCAATATTAGCATGAACGAAAGCAGCGGTTATTAATCTATAATACTCTCCCATCTTAACAAATGGCCCATAACTACCTAAATATGCTGTCGCTATATCAGAATTACCTAAAAGTAAAGGAATAAAGAATACTAGGACATTTATAATAATTAAAGCATAAGTAATAATAGGTTTCTTAGGTGAAAAGACATCGGCAACTCTTTCTTGGTCCTTTTGATTGTGTTTATTTATATCATTAGTTACTTTAATAAATAACTCTATTCCCTCTTCACTAAATTTAAGTTTACGAGAAAGATCAGGGAAGATAGACTTTAATAATTTATTTTTCTTAACATCAGCATCTTCATGAACTTCAACTGCTGTTATATTATCAGTTTTAAATTCATCTAAATTAACCGCTCCACCTAAATCTAAAAAGATACTAAGTGTATTTAATTTAAATGATAAAGTCTTTTTCTTTATTTTTCTTAAGATTCTATTAGTCTTAAAAATATCAAATTTATATTGTTCATCATTATGAATATATCTCATTACTAATCTAACGACTTTATAATCTTCATCTAAATTTTCAAGCCAAATCTCATCTTCAGCTCCTTGTAATATTATAGGAGTATAACCTTTTTCTGTAATAAAATAATGAAGAAGTTTCATCGCTAGAGTATTTTTCTCATTCATATCTATAACGTGTTCTTCCATAGACATCGCCCCTTCGCTATATATTTTAGCATATTTTAATTAAGAAATAAATATCTTAATCAAATAAGACTTTTTATTAACTTACCATTTAATTAACAATACTAAAAAAAATATGATATAATTCTATTAAAGTATATTTTCATTTTAATATATATTATATATTAAAATGTTATGGAGGTATTATGGGAAAATTAATTTTATCAAGAAATGAAAAAAAAATGTTAGATGGAACTTTAATAGAATGTTATTTAAATAATCAACAAATATATAAGTTAAGAAATAAACAAACTAAAATTTTTAATCTTGATAATGGAATATATGAATTTTATTGTACGTCAAAAGCCTGTACGTCAGCTTCATATATAAAAAAGTTAGATTTAAGCAACAAAAATGTTAAAGTCGATATTTCAGAGGGGTTTATAAGACCAAATATTGAAATTTCCTATATTGATACAAAAGAACTTGAATCATTAGAAAGTGAAAAATTATCAATATTAAATGAAAATTTTAATTCAAATAACAATAATATTGATACAAGCAAAAAGAAGAAAGAGCCATTGTTAGTAAAGATAATTTGTTCAATTATTGGTATTTTCTTAATTATTGGTGGAATTAATTTGTCAATAGATGGAACTAAAACATTGAGTGGACAAAATAATTTAACCTCAGAGGAATATTCATATACAATAAATAATCAAGGTATTGATGAAAATGGTTTTTATAAAATTAGTGGTACTGTAGTTAACAATACTGATAAAGACATAGATGGATTACAAATAGAATTTAAATGCTATGATAAAGACGGAAATAGTATAGATACTGCTAAAGCATATACAGAAAATCTTTTAGCAGGAGAAACTTGGTCTTATGAAGCAATAGATACTATAAATGCTAATAATATTAATCATTGTACTTTTTATCAAATAGCACCTTATACTACACTTATAGAATTTAAGTAAATAGTAAGTATATATTTAAAATAAAATTATATAGAATTCTACATAAAAGAAAAAACACCAAAAGTAGTGTTAAAAGTACGAACTTAAGATATACTAATTACAAGTTGGACGCCTAATGCGTACAGCAAGAGAGAAACATTTGATTTGCGAGCGAATGTCTCCTCCATAAGTTTTGAACTTGACACTCTTCTCAAATGTTGATTAGAGTGTCGCTATTTATATATTAAATGTTTTTAACTTCATTTTCTTCTACCTCCTCTTTCTGGAGGTACGACACTCATATCAAATGTTCCTTGTATATATAGTATCATGTGAGTAATTTAATATAAATTAAACATTGATATTTTTTGTTGGTAATTTTTACCACATGTTGCAAAATTATATATATTTCTCAATCATTTAGATATCCTACTAATCAAATCACTAACATTATCAATAACTCTATTAGTAATAGAATTTAACTCTTCACAAGAATTTTCAACTCTATACCCATTATATTTTTTTATCATATCTATATCATTAATACCATCACCTATAGTAAAGACATTTTTCTTTAATATTTTTTCTTTCTCTAATATTTTTTCTATCATAAAAGACTTGCTAGCTTTATTTGAAACAACTTCCACTAAATAATGATTATCTTCACTTATAAAATAACTTTTTATATTAGTATAAGGGAATTTTCAAAAATAAATCTTACAATTTTAGTTAGCATATGGAGTTATAACAAGACTCCATTTTTCTAACCC
>CALVIS010000007.1 GCA_944331805.1 uncultured Bacilli bacterium | reverse complement strand
AATCATAGTATATTAGATTTCTATGATGTCTATGAAGATTATCACTATCATCCCTCAAATTCTACAACATAGCGAAACTTTACACAAATTAACTAGTTTCTGTACTCTATTTTCTTTTTGATAATTTAAATAATAGTTATATATAATAGGTAAATCCAAAAGTTTTATTTATCATTATACTTTATTCTTCTGTTGGATATAACCTAAATTTATATGCTTTATATATATCCATAATTCGAATCTCTCTTTAGTAACTTAAACGCACTATATAGAAGATATGTTTGTCAATACATTTTTTCGGTTTTATTGTATAAAAAATGACTTCATAAAACAAAGTCAATTTTCAAAAAATATATTTTTATGCACGCGATACATATTTACCATCTTTAGTACTAACTAAGATGTCTTCATCTTGTTTAATAAACAATGGTACTTGAATAGTCATGCCTGTCTCAAGTTCAGCATTTTTCATCGCACCGCTTGAAGTATTACCTTTAACAGCATCCTCTGTCTTAACTACTTTCATAACTACTTTATCAGGTAAAGATAATCCTAACATCTCACCTTCAAAGAAAGTAATTTCTACTTCTAAGTTTTCTTTTAAGTATTTAGCATCTTCACCAATAACACTCTTATCAAGTTCTATTTGTTCATAGTCAGTCATACTCATAAAATAATAAGTATCTCCCATACTATATAAGAATTGCATTGTTTTCTTAGAAATATGAGCAGTTTCTACTTTAACTCCTGCATTAAATGTTTTCTCTACAATAGAACCTGTTCTTAAGTTTTTCATCTTAGCTTTAACTATCGCTGCACCTTTACCTGGTTTAACATGTTGACTTTCAATTATAGTATAGATACCGCCCTCAAATTGAATAGTCATACCTGGTTTAAAATCATTTGAATTAACCATTTTACTTACTCCTTTCTATAATATATAACAGTCATTAAATGACTGTTATATTATTATTTCTTCTCTTTATGAGTTGTGTGTTTACCACAGAATTTACAATATTTACTAATCTCCATTCTTCCTGGAGTATTATTTACATTTTTCTCTTCTCTATAATTCTCATTACCACAAACTGAGCATACAAAAGTCTTCTTTTGTCTATGTCCTAATTTTTTTGCCATAAGTTATCCCTCCTTTTTTCTTTAGTCATTTTACCAAATATTTTAAAAAGTATCAACTATTTATTTAATTCTTTTAATAATTCAATAGTTTTTCTCATCTCTTGGTCATATTGAACCATCTCAATACCACCAAATTGATTTAAGAAGTCATCTAATTCCATATTATAACGTTCTGCAAGTCTCTTAGCTTCCTCCATAGCATCACTCTCACTTACTTCAATCTTTTCCATATTCATAATCTCTTCAAGCATTAAACGATATAATACGTTTTGATATGCTTCTTTTTCAAGTTGATCTCTTAAATCTTTTTCTGTAGATTTAGTAACTTGATAATATAAATCTAAACTAATTCCTTGCATAGCCATTTGTTGTTCTGTTCTTCTAAGTAGTCTATCTACTTCTTCATTAACCATTTCTTCAGGAATGTCAACTTCTACATTCTTAGATACTTCTTCTAGTAGTTTATCGATATATTTATTTTCTTCTTCCATATCTTTATTAGCTTTTATATTCGCTTCTACTTCTTTTCTAAGGCTCTCTTCATCATTAACACCTTCAATACCTAAGTCAAAGAAGAAGTCTTCATCTAATTCTCTTTTTTCTTTAGTCTTAATTTCATGTACTTTTACTTTAAAAGTTACTTCTTGTCCCTTTAGTGACTCTTCCATATAATCATCTGGGAATGTTACTTTAATATCTTTCTCTTCCCCTGACTTCATACCAATTAATTGTTCTTCAAAACCAGGAATAAAAGTACCACTACCTATTTCTAGAGAATAGTTTTCTCCTTTACCACCTTCAAAAGGCTCTCCATCTTTAAATCCTTCAAAGTCAATAACAGCAACATCACCATTTTCAACTTTACCATTTTCATCTTTATTAACTAATTCTTCATATCTCTCAAGTAAATGTTCTATTTCATGATCAATTTCCTCTTTAGTTACTTTAACTTCATTAGGTTTTATTCCTAAATCTCTATATTTACTAATTTTAACTTCTGGTTTAGTAATAATTTTAAATGTAAATGTAACACTATTATCATCTAAACTCTTTAAGTTAGGTTCAGGTTGTACTACTGGTACTAAATCATTATCTTTTAAAGCTTTAGTATAAGCATCTTGAATTACTAAGTCAGCTGCATCTAGTAAATAATCTTGTCCAAATTTCTTATCATAGATATTTTTAGGACATTTACCTTTTCTAAAACCGTCTACTTCAACTTTTTTAACTTTATCTTTAAAAGCCTTATCAACAGCATCAGTCCACTCTTTTCCTTCAACTTTTATTTCAATATTATGATAATTTTTCTTATTTGTTTCTTTTTTAGTTTCTTTCTTTTCCATAAATATTTCCTCCAATACGTCTCTTATTATATCTGATTAAGTCTAGTTTTTCAACAATAAATTCCTAACTTTTCCATAAAAAGTTTAAAATAGAAAGACTTCTAAAGCTTCTATAGCAATTGTATTTATGTTTTTTAATCAAACTTCTTTAAACTAAAATCTAAAATTATTTAAATTTGTATTATTTTTTTCTTAATTATATGCAACAATAATGCAATAATAAATTTAAAAAACTTTTTAAACTTATAGAATATTGTAGTAATTTTCCTTATAGACAATAAATAACCAGAGGCTTCTAAAGTTTCTCTGGTCTTAATTATAACTGACGCACCATTAATAGCTATCAGTCCTAGTCATTTACATTATAGCATTTTTATTTATAATTTCAAAATAGTTACTGTGAAGTTACATATTAATCAGAAACCTTTAAACAAAAATCTAAAAATTCATTTAAATTTGTATTCTTTTGTTTCTTTAATTTATTAAGTAATTCTTTAATTTGAACTTCATCAGTTTTAGTATATTTTGGATCTGTAGGAAAAAGTTTAATATATTCCTTTTTCCTTTTTACCCCTGTTTTTGTAAAAGGAACTTTCGCGTCTGTAAGTACTGTTTCTAATTCCGGAATATTATAGATAGGAACAATATAATCATATGCCCAGTGTCCTTTAAACATCTCCTTATTAATAAACTTTCTTTTTTCTTCTTCACTACAATCATCAGTATCCATAATTATGAATATTTTAAAATCTTTATTTATATTTTTATTATCAATTAATTCTATATCTTCAAAAGTATTAATAAAATTTCTATACGACTTAAAAATTTTATTATTAAGTGTATTCTTTAAACTAGTTATTTGTATAGCTTTCTCACCATTCTTATCACTATATATTTCTATTTTCAACCTAAGTTTATTCTTTATATATTGACATATTTGTTTTTCAGACTTTCCATGAACTATTACAAGTGCTTTTGTATAATTTAACTTTCTCATTAATTACCTCTATTTAAATTCTCTAATATATCGTCAAAATCAATATCTGTAAACATAGGTATACCACCATATAATCCACTAAGGTATTTTTTTCTAGGACTGTTATTTTTATGAATTCTTCCATCAAAGTCTGTTATGGCAATCAATTCTTTAAAAGCTTTACTATTAGCATTAAAAACATATATATCTTCGTTAGGTATTGATGAGTCTATAAGCATTGTATTATGAGTTGTAATAATCAATTGTCCTTTGACATATTTAACAATACATTCTAACAAGTTTTTAACTAACAAATCGTGTATACCTGTATCTAATTCATCTATAATTACAGTTTGTCCTTCACAAGCTGATATTAAATATGGTATCAATGCTAAAATATTTTGAGTACCTGTAGATTCTAATGAAAAATCTACATCCATTATCTTACCATATATCATTTTTTTACTATAAAGTTTATATGTTATATAATTATCTTCAATTGTTTTTTTATAATAAACTTTTTTAAAATCAGAATATAATGTAGTAAAAATTTCATTTAGCAAATACTCATTATTATTAAGTTCTTTTTCACGTTTTAGTGATATCTTACCTTCTTCTAAGTTATAGATTAAATTATGCTTAGTACCAATAATTCCAAATTCAGTATGATTTCCGCCTTTAATTTTAGTACATATTGTTTTCAAATATGCTAGTACAGTATAAAGATTTTTAGATATTTTCTTGTTTATATAGCCATTTTTCTTGTCTTCTATCTCATAAGATAAAATTGATAAGAAAGAATGTTTTCCCCAATATTTATCAAGTAAGTCTAAAAACTCATTATAATAATCTTTATCTATAAAAATATTGGGATTTACTTTAGTATTATCTTTATTTATATCAAAGAAATATGTTTGATTTTTATTGACAACATATTCTAGTCTTTCTCTAACTATCTCTTCATTATCCATTTCAATATGATATATTCCATTTTTATTATTATACATAAATCCAAATTCAAGAATCATATTGTCTTTGGAATCAATAGTTTTACAATCATTAATAATCATTTTAATATCTTTGAATCTTGTTTTTATATATTCTGTAGTAAAATCGTCATACATAGCTTTATTATTTTCATTTGGTTTTTCAAGTATTTGTTTTAACATTTCTATTGAAGACATAGTACTCATAGTTTCATTAAGTGTATAAAATGAATTTGCAAAATTAGATTTACCTATTCCATTTTCTCCATAAATAACTACAATATTTTTAGGTTCATTTTTTTTCTTCATAAAATTAACTTCTAAATTAACAAGAGACTTATAATTCTCTAGTTTTACATATCTTATCATTTTTTCATCACCTTCAATTATATTATATCATTTTTCCAAAAAAATGATACATTTTTCTTTTTTTATGTTATATTTTATACCCATTTTGAGAAAAGTCAACATTTAATTGTATTTATTTTAAAAAAAATAGCCAGAGGCTTCTAAAGTTTCTCTGGTCTTAATTATAACCGACTTCCTTAATAAGTGGTAACATCAATCATAGATATTATTTTATAAACATCGCATCACCAAAAGAGAAGAATCTATATTTTTCTTTAACGGCAATATTATAAGCATTTAAGATATTATCTTTTCCTGCTATAGCAGAGACTAACATAATAAGGGTAGATTTAGGTAAATGAAAATTAGTAATAAGTCCATCTATACTTTTAACCTCTTTACCAGGATAGATAAAGATATCAGTAAAGCCAGAATCTTCTCTAAACTCACCAAACTTCTGATAAACTGTCTCTAATGTTCTAGTAGAAGTTGTTCCAACGGCAATTATTCTTTTACCATTTTCTCTTGTTTTATTAAGAGTATCGGCAACACTCTTACTCAAAGAATAAAACTCACTATGCATCTTATGTTTAGTCACATCTTCTACTTTTACAGGTCTAAAAGTACCAAGGCCAACATGAAGAGTTAGATATACAATATTTATACCTTTCTCTTTTATTTTTTTAAGTAACTCTTTAGTAAAATGAAGTCCTGCCGTAGGAGCGGCAGCACTACCTACTTCTTTAGCATACACCGTCTGATATCTATCTTTATCTTCTAGTTTTTCATGAATATATGGAGGTAGTGGCATGGTACCAAGTTTATCTAATAATTCATAGAATATTCCTTCATAACTAGCATTAAATACTCTAATACCTTCATCTTTAACTTCAGTACATGTTAATTTAAGTAAGCCTTCACCAAAAGATACAACATCACCTACATGAATACGTCTAGCAGGTTTAACTAAAGTCTCCCATGTATCTCCTTCTACATTTTTTAATAATAAAACTTCTATAACGGCTTTAGTACTCATCTTTTCACCTATTAATCTAGCAGGTAAGACTTTAGTATCATTTAAAACTAAAGTATCCCCTTTATTAAGATAATCTATAATATCATAGAAATGTTTATGACATATTTCACCTGTCTTCTTATCAAGTACCATAAGTCTTGAAGCATCTCTTTGTTTTATTGGTGTCTGAGCGATTAACTCTTCTGGTAAATAATAATCAAATTCTTCTAATTTCATGAGTATACCCCCTATCAAAACTAGCATTTTCATTAAAACATATTTTTTTCTCTTATTTCTTTACTACTCTTATTATCAAAATCATCTAATATTTCTTTATCTTTATCAAAGTAATAATCTAAATAACTACTTTTCTCATATAAACTATCTACTTTTGCAACAATGACATTTATTATCTTAGGTGATATTTTAGCATTAATAAACTCTTCTAACTCTTCATTATCATAATCACAAAAATAAAAACCCAGAAAATAAAAACTAAAAAGAGAATAGTCATCATAGTTTTTAATTTTATTTAAAAAGGAGATTAAGCCTAACAAGAGACTAACTTTAGAATGATGTTCTACCTTCTCTTTTTATACATTTCATTTACTTTAAGAATTATTCTTTGTTTATCTTCATCATATTCTCTACTACATTTTAGATTCCCTAACCAAAAAGGTATTAATTTCTCATTATATTTATTTGTTAATAGTTCTATTTGTAAGGAGTTAATCAAATCATTATACATCATAGTCAACTCCAAAAAGACCTCCTTGGTAGTTTATATTAAGTTCTTTATAAGCTTTTTCTGTTACCATTCTACCACGACTTGTTCTTTTTAAATAGCCTTCTTGTAATAAGTATGGTTCTATTACATCTTCGATAGTAGATGTCTCTTCACCAATTGATGATGCTAGAGCATCAATTCCTACAGGTCCTCCATTAAAGCGTTCAATAATCGCTCTTAATAGTTGATG
The DNA here is from genome assembly GCA_944331805.1 of uncultured Bacilli bacterium. Taxonomy (GTDB): domain Bacteria; phylum Bacillota_I; class Bacilli_A; order RF39; family UBA660; genus Onthousia. The sequence continues at coordinate 30,764 of CALVIS010000007.1, read as the reverse complement.
GTCTGTCTCATCTAGTCCACTCTTACCGACTTTTAATCTCTCTAAAGCTTTTTCCATGACTTCTAAATCAATAGATTCTTTTTTATCTACTAAAGCAAAGTCACGTACTCTTTTAAAGAGACGATTAGCAATACGTGGTGTTCCTCTACTTCTTTTAGCAAGTTCAACTGCTGCTTCATCATCTATTGGCATATCTAGGACTCTACTTGTTCTTTTAATAATTTCTGTTAACTCTTCTGTAGTATAGAATTTTAACTTAGAGATAATACCGAAACGGTCTCTAAGAGGTGCAGATAAATCTCCTGCTCTTGTAGTTGCCCCAACAAGTGTAAATGGAGGTAGATCTATTTTTATACTACGAGAACTTCCTTCTCCACCAATTATTATATCTAAAGTAAAGTCTTCCATAGCAGGATATAGTATTTCTTCTATATATCTTGGCATTCTATGAATCTCATCTATAAATAGAACATCTCCTGGTTCAAGAGTTGATAGTATCGCTGCCAAGTCACCACTTTTCTCAATTGAGGGACCACTAGCAGTTTTAATATTAACACCAAGTTCTCTTGCAATAATAAAAGCAAGAGTAGTTTTACCAAGTCCTGGAGGACCATATAATAGAACATGGTCAAGGACTTCTCCTCTAATCTTACTAGCTTCTATAAAGACTCTAATATTCTCTTTAACTTCACTCTGTCCAATATACTCATCTAAGACTTCAGGTCTAATAGTATTATCTACTACACCATCATCTTCTAACTCTTCACTTGTTACAATTCTTTCCATCTAAACACCTACTTTAATAATAATTTTAAGGCTTCTTTTATTTGGTCTTCTATACTTAAAGAATTATCTACTTTCAAGATTACACTCTTAATCTCTTTATCTTTATAACCTAGTCCAAGTAAAGCTTCTCTTAACTCTTCACTTGTATCTTTAACTACTTCTTCTCCACTACTTAAATCATCAAGTTTTCCTTTTAAATCAAGTATCATTTGTTTAGCAAGTTTCTCACCTATCTTAGGGAATTTCTTTAGATAAAGAATATTTTCTCTATTAATCGCATCACTAATTCCATTAATAGAACCTGTGGCAATAATAGGTAGAGCCATTTTAGGACCAAGTCCCTTAACGCCAATAAGTTTTAAGAATAGTTCTTTTTCTTCTTTAGTTTTAAAACCAAATAGGCTATGTTCATCTTCTTTAATCTGCTGATATAAATAGACTTTATAGTCATTTCCTTCTTCAAAGGCAAAAGGATTAGGTGTATTGATAAGATAACCTATACCATTATTTTCTAAGACAATGGCATTAGACATAACTTCTGTTACTTTTCCTATAATATAACTATACATCTTAGTCCTCTTTCATATTATGATGAACATCTTGTACATCATCTATATCTTCTAAAGCCTCTATTAGATTATATACCTTTTGTTTAGTTTCATCGTCAAGTTCAACTTCATTGTTTGGAACAAATGTAACTTCACTAGTTAAGAATTCTGCAACACCCATAGTAGCAAGAGCATCTTTTACAGCGATAAACTTATCACTAGGTGTTGTAATTAAGTATGTATCACCAGTATTTTCCATATCTAAGGCTCCTGCATCTAAGGCTGTTAACATTACTTCATCTTCATCATAATCACTTGGAATAACAATAATACCTTTTCTCTCAAAGATATAACTAACAGAACCATCAGTACCTAAATTACCACCACGTTTAGAAAAAGTACTACGTACAGAAGATGCCGTTCTATTACGATTATCAGTAAGACAATCTACCATAATAGCAACTCCACCTGGTCCATATCCTTCATATCTTATACTCTCATAATTCTCACCATTACCTGCTCCTTTAGCTTTATCAATAGCTTTCTGGATATTATCTTTAGGCATATTAGCAGCTTTAGCTTTCTCAACTACAAGTCTTAAAGATGCATTACTATCAGGATCTGGAGTACCTGACTTAGCAGCAACATATAACTCTTTAGCAAGTTTTTGGAAAACTTTACCACGTGCTGCATCTATTAATCCTTTCTTTCTATGGATAGTAGCCCATTTTGAATGTCCACTCATTTTTATTACCTCCTTTTCTTTCTTCACTATAATAACACAAATATATCATTTATTCTAGCTTTATCTTTAAAATAATGATATATTACTTACAGGTGAAATACATGGAAAAATATATAAAGAATGGTAATAATAAAATAAAGTTTAAAACAGTTACTAAGTTTACAGATAGATTAAAAGGCTTTAGGTTTTATCTTTATCCTATAAAAGAAGGCTTATGTTATCCTAAAAAGAAAATGATTAACACTTATTTTGTCTGTCAGAAGTTAGATATCATTGTAACTGATAAAGAGAATAATATATTAGCGATATATCCAAGTATTAGAACAGAATGCTTTATAAGGCCAAGATTAAAAGCTTATTATATATATCTACTACCAGAAGGCAGTTCTAAAGGACTAGAAAACTATGATAAACTAAGAATAATGACTAAAGGAAATGAATAAGTAATCCCTATAGCTTTTAATATAGGGGTTACTTATATTTAAAGACATTATTTTAAAGTCATCATCTTCTACATTAACATAGTTATCTGATTTTTAGATAGTCCTGTTAATTCACTTATTAAAGGTATATCCATCTTTTTAGCAAGCATTGATTTGGCAATAGATTTTTTTTCATTACTAGCGCCTTGCTTAACTCCTTGCTTAATTCCTTGTTTTTTAGCAGTAATTTTTATACTGTTCTCTATTAATCTTCTCTCCTCTTCTTCATCATAAAGACCAATAGTATAAGCATCATTAGTTAATTTTTTTAATTCTTTAGTAACTTCCATCAACTCAACATCTCCTTTCGATATCTTTTCTATTTCATCAACTTTTGTTAATGTTAATATTAATAGTTCTTTTTCTAATTTGCTTAACTTTAATCCTCTATCATACTTTTCTCTTATTAATTTTAAATTAACATAAATTTTACCCCATTTATCACTTTCTATTATTCCATACTTATCTCTTGATTTAAATTCTAATAGATTCTCTTTACTTAAGAAACAATAAAAGTTATTGATATTTATCTGTATAACTTTAGGTAAACTTGCATAACTTTTAGCTCTTCTTATTAAATCATTTTTTGCTTTACCTAAATAAGCATCATTTCTCTCAATTAATCCATCCCATTTTCTGTTATTAAACTCATAATTAAAGACATAACCTTTCGTTTCAAATAAAACATCTGATACTTTACCTTTTTCTAAAACATTATCTATTACATACTCAGTATTCATTTCTTTATAAGTATTTAATATTAGTTTTTTAGGAATACCTGTTAATCTAGAAGTTAAATCTGCTCTATACTTAGGACATTTTTTCATAATTGCTTTAAAGATACAGTCGTAAGTAGCAGGAACAACTTCCCCTTTTCTTCTTAATTTAGCGACTATTTCTTCAAATCTTTTTTTAGTAATAGCCAAGGTAATTCCTCCTTTCTGCATCAGTTGTATCATAAGTAAAAAACTAATGCAAAAAGGCAATTTTGAAAATTTAGTCCCAAAATGGGGGTAAATTTTCAATTTTCACTGGGCAAAAATACAAAATTTACCCCAAAAAGTACCATAGATTTTCAAAATTCATAGTTTTTTCAAAAATTTTTATTTTTCTCCTTTCTCCATCTCTCATATAAGTCTCCCATCTACTTATAATGTATCATAATAGATAGATTGTGTCAATAGAAAAAAGCAACTAAATAGTTACTTGTATATAAAAAAGAAAGAGATTTTATTCACTTACTGGATATACAGAAACTTGTTTCTTATCTCTTCCTTTACGTTCAAATTTAACAATTCCATCTACTGTTGCATATAAAGTATCATCATTACCACGTTTTACATTAACACCTGGGAATATCTTAGTTCCTCTTTGACGATAGATGATGCTACCAGCAGTTACATATTCTCCATCAGCAGCTTTCGCTCCTAATCTACGTCCAATAGAGTCACGTCCATTAGATGTAGAGCTTTGTCCTTTTTTATGAGCGAACAACTGAATATTTAACTCTAAAAATTTCACTATAGTCCCTCCTTACTGTATTTCAATATTTTCTTTATATTTTAATGATAATTCTTTTAGTAGTCTTAACATATTTTTAAGTAGAGATTGAGTTACTCTATCATTACTTAAAACTTTAATAGTTAAACCTTTACTACTAGCAAGATAAGTAATAGTACTTTTATCAATAGTAAGAATACCATTAATTGTTGTAGTAACAATAGAACTAACGGCACTACAAACTATATCTTTACCATAATCATCATACATAGCATGTCCTAATATGCTTATCTTTTTAAAATAACCTTTTTCTTTTTCTACTTTTACTCTAATCATAATTAACCATTAATCTTAGTAATTTTGACTTTTGTATAAGGTTGTCTATGTCCCTGAGTTTTACGGTTACTTCTAGATTTGTTCTTATACTTAAAAATACGTATTTTCTTAGCTTTTCCATTTTTTAAGACTGTACCTTCTACAGTGACATTAGATAAATAAGGGGAACCAACTTTAGAATCAAGCATTAATACTTGTTCAAAAGTAACAACATCATTAGTATTAGCATTTAACTTTTCTACAAAGATTTCATCTCCCTCGCTAACACGATATTGTTTTCCACCAACTTTAATTACTGCGTACATTTTTTAACCTCCTTTTTCTAAACTAAAGACTCGCTTTTAAGGTATTACTCTCTATTAGTAATTTCTACCTTTTCAATGCGGTTTACAGCTATCTATACGAGGTATAACAAGCTACAAACAATATGATTTTAGCATAAAAATAGCTTTACGTCAAATGATTTTGATACATTTCCGCTATTATTTTTTTATTTTAGTTTTATTAAAATAGTAATCATCACTTATACTACTATCATAAAGGTTATAAACTTCTAAATAATCCAAGGCTTTAGTATCTTTCCTAAAAATAGGATAACTATCTAACAATTCTTCAACTATTTTAGTTTTATCATCAATTTTAAGCTCTTTATCAAAAAGAGATACTATATTATTTACTTCTTCTATAGTAATAGAGCCTTTAGTTAATAATATTTCCTTAAATCCTTCTAAGTCATTAAAACTTGCTACTTCTATTAAAGTATCATTATCTATTATATAAGTTAAACTATTAATTAAAGCCATATATTCTCTATAAGTAGATGGAAAACTCACATCTACATTATAAGAATACTCTTTAGTTATTTTACTAATTAATCCTTCTCTTAAAGCTTTAGGAAAATTAGTCATAGGCATAGATACATGAAACAATTCATGTTTTAGAACTATATTTCTTTTATCACGACAAATAATTGTATTTTTATCAGGATAATATGTAGCACTGTTTACATCAGTTACATCTACTTTAATTTTTTTCCCACTATAAATAATATCTAAGGTACTTAATCTTTCATAGATACCCTTTCTATCTAAGTTATCATAATCTAAATAAAATGGTAACAATGAATAACAAAGTTCTCTTTCCTCTTCATTTAATTTATTGTTATTTATAATAGCATTAAGTAATAAAACTGATTCAACATCTTCCTTTTCACTAATACGAAACCTATCTATATCATACTCTTCATCTATCTTTTTTAAAATACTATCTACTTTAATACTTGAGATATCATCTTCCATATCATAATAATTATATATTATTTCTTTTTCTGTTTCTATTTTACTATCACTTTTAGCAACAATTGCACTTACTGAAATAACAGTAAATATTATTATATTCTTTACAAATTTATTCATTTAAATATGGTAACAACTCCCTTGTAATAACGACATATCCCAAACTATTTAAATGTAATCCATCTTCTGTATACTCTTCTTTTAGATTAGTTTCTTCATCTGTTAAATTATCATATAGATTTATATAATTACAATTTTTTCCATCACAATAATTAGATATTTTTTTATTTAAAGCTTTTATTTTTTTATTTGTTCTATTATTAACAGAATTATTCTCTATATTGGAATTTACAGGATAAACACTCTCTACATATATAGTAGCATTACTCCTATTTTCTTTTATTTCTCTTACTATTTCTTTAATATTATTAAAAGTAGTATTAACTATATCATTAGCATTACTATCAAGATCATTTGTCCCTATTAGTAGAAATACTTTAGTAGGATTATACTGATATACTCTTGTTTGCATATCACTCAAAATATCTGTTGTTTTATTACCTGCAATACCACTATTTACAACTGGCAAGTTATCATAATACTCTTCTAATGGATAAAAATCTGTAATAGAATCTCCTAAAAACAAGAAATTATCATTAGGGCTTACTTTTACTTCATATGGATTAATAAAATTATTATTTTCTAAAAATAGTAAAGATATACCCATAATTATAATAATTATAAGCATAATAATTATAACAATAAGATAACATTTATGTAATTTTATCTTTTCTTTAACGATATTCATATTCATACCCCCCTCAATTGTTTTAATTTTTCTTAATTAAAAAGTGATAAATAATTACTACTAAGATATTAATAAAGATCTTAGAAATAATAATATCTATATTTAGGTTATCTACAAGTAGTAGTAAAGATAATCCTTCTATTAAATAGAAACAAATAATAGATGTTATAATGTTAGATAATTTTTTTGTTTTAAATAGATTCATAAACAAACATGACAATACATAAGTTATTGTAAAATTTAAATAGATATTCATGCCTGTAAGATTTAATAGGTAAAAGATAAAGAGATTTATTAAAGCTGTTAAAATAGCAAACTTATCACGATTAAACCAACTAATATGATTAGTATCTTCTATATAATTAGTTATTAATTTTTTAAAGTTTTCATTATTACTATTAAACTCTTTAGGATTAAAAGTTTTACTTTTTTCTAACATTTTATCTAACTTAGTTAAATCTTTTAAAGGTAAAATATAACCTAATCTACCAAACTCTTCTATTATTTGTTTTTGATGGTCATTAGTATGTTCACTATATTTAGATAGTCTTGGTGTAGCGATTACTTTTTTATGATGTTTTAAAGCTGTTAAGATACTTCCTACTCCACCATGACTAATAATAAGTGTTGCTTCATCCATAAGCTCTTCTAATCTATCACTTGAAACACTTCTAAATATTTCCATATTTTTACTTTTATATTTGGTATATCCTGCTTGAACTAAAACTTTATCTTTAATTTTACCTTTTTCTATTTCTTTATCAATTGCCTTTAATAATCTTTCAAAGCTTTTATCTTGAGTACCAAGAGTAACTAGAATCATTAGAAACACCATCCTCCATATGTTGCTTTAGGGTATAGTTTTAACATAGGACGCCACTGAACTATAAAGAGATTAGCAATATGGAGTTTATAAAAAAGAGAACCTGTAATAGTTTTAGTTTTAATATTAGCAAATGATTCAATATAGATTATTTTACTACCAAAGATCCTCCCGATACAACACATTGGGCCTGCCGTATGTGCTCCTGTTGTTATAATATAATCTGGTTGATATTTAAAATATAGGAAAAGACTAATAAAGCAGTTTATAAAGAGTTTAAATGGATAAGATAATTTATGGTCTTTAGTACCATACAAAAGAAAATTCAATTTTTTGTATTTTCTTCTAAGTTTATTATTCGCTTTAGTTTTCTCTGTTATTAGAGAATAATCATAGTTTTTTATAATACTATCAAGTTGTAAAAGTTCTGTTAAATGTCCTCCTGTACTTGATATAAACATTACTTTTCTCATTATTAATCACTTCCTTTCAATTATTTTCTCCCAAGATGCACATATATTATCAGAAATATAGCCTTTTACTTTACGTCTACCATTTTTACCTAATTCTTTTCTTGTCTCTATATCTTTAGTTAAATCTAATATTTTTTTCTCCATTGCTTTAAAATTACGATGTTTTATTAAGTATCCATCACGGCCTGATGTTATTACCTCTTTAGCACCTTCAGCAGAATCAAAAGCAATACAAGGAAGTCCATTACTCATCGCTTCAAGTAAGACTATACCAAAACTTTCTGTATAACTAGTCATAACATAAATACTTGCTTTATGCATTAGTTTTTCTATTTCTTTACTATTTTTATAACCATGAAGAGTAACATCTTTTTCTAACTTATTTTCTTTAATAAATTTCTCTAATCTACCCCGTTCACTACCATCACCAACAATATCTAAATGCCATCTACATTTCTTATTTTTCAAGTTAAGATAAATCTTTAAAAGGTCTATATATCCTTTTTCAGGAGATAATCTTCCAACTGATATTAAATGTTCACTTGTTAAAGGACTCTTAGTCTTAGGAATATTTTCTATAGCGTTAGGTATATAGATACATTTGCATTTAAAAGAGTACATTTTTTTATGATAAAACTTTTGTAGCCCTTTAGAAACTAAAACAAAGTAATCTAAATTTTTAGCACTTCTAATCACATCTGTAGCATATTTCATATCATTATGGTAATGATTATGTTCCCAGCCTATTTTTAAAGTTGTCTCTTTACCATATTCACTTAATAATTCGTTTAAAAAGACACGAGTTGATATTATAACGTCAGCGGAAGTATTTTTTATATAATTTACCATACATTTACGTCTTTTATATAGTATTTTTAAACTTTTTAAAGACTCTTTCCCAAGACTTATTAATCTTAAATTATGTAAAGCTTCACTCCATTCTTTTCTATTAGGAACTAATTTAGATGGTAAGAGATATGTGACTTTTATATTTTCATTTATATCAAATACAGGCTTATCATAAAGTTTATAAATAGATACTATTTCAATATCATATTTATTTAGTTTAGCTAGTGAATTTGCTAAAGAGACAATCGCTCTTTCTACTCCACCATATCCAAGATGTAAAGATAATATTGATATTTTTTTTCTCATTATAATCACCTCTTTTAATTAATTTTATTACTCATTAGTAAAACAAATAAACATGCTGCTTATACTATTGTTACCTCTATGATTTCATAATTCATAGATATATTTACTATTTTCCTTATAAAATTTAATTTTTAAAAAATGCATACTCAGTTGTTTTTACATAACTTTTTCATTTTTATTATATCAAACATTACTTGACTTTGATAGTGTAACTTTATTTCATTATAAAATATTTAAAGTAATATTGATATCTTTATCATTTAGAAAAACATAATACTTGTGAGTGATTTTTTTATAAATAATATTCTAGGCTTTAAATTTTTATTAAATAATATGTAAAAACTAGAGTTTTTTAATTATCTCTCTAGCTCTTTTCCTTTTAATAATACCATTATATTCACCTGTATTATTACATTTTATTGCATTGTTATATAATTAATAACTTCATTTATTGTTTTATTAAAGTTATCATAATTAGTATTAAACCACCTAAGTTTAAACTGATGATTAAAGAAAGTATATTGTCTTTTAGCATAGTGTCTGGAGTTTTTCTTAATATCGTCCTTTACTTCATCTAGAGTTTTTTCGTGGTTAAAGTATGGAATAAATTCTTTATAGCCTATCGCTGTATTCAAAGCTTTAGAAGTATTAAACTCATCTTTTAAAGATTCTACTTCTTCTAATAGTCCATTGTTAAACATGACATCTACTCTTTTATTAATCTTATCATATAAAGTATTTCTATTGGTAGTTAATCCTATAAAGATAGTATCTTTATATAAAAGATTATTTCCATTATTAGTAATAGTCTCATTATTCTCTAGTTTATTTAAAAGCCTTACTAATCTTTTTCTATTATTTACATGAGGAAGTTCTTCAATATTATAAGACTTTATTTTATCTAATATTTCTTCATTAGTAAGATTATCGTAAGTATTATAAGTCGTACCTTCTGTAAAGTTATAATCAAAAAGTACTGCTTTTAAATAAAGTCCTGTTCCTCCTACTAAGATAATATTTTTATTTTCTTTTAAGAGTTTATCTATTAAACATCTAGCATCTTTTTGATAATCATAAACAGAATAGTTTTTATCAAGTGGGACAAAACTAAGTAAATGATGAGGCACTCCTTCCATTTCAACGCTCGTTACTTTAGCAGTACCTATATCCAAATTTTCATACACTTGCATAGCATCAAAGTTAATAACTTCAGCATTATATTTTTTAGCTAACGCTATACTTAAAGCAGTTTTACCAACAGCAGTTGGTCCTAATATGGCAATTATCATAAATCTCTCCTATAAATTAAAATTTTTATTTATCCAATCAAATATTAAATTTGCGATTTCGTTTTCTTTATTTTTATAAGTATGACCTGTATTCTCAATTATTTTGTATTCAAAATTATTACAATTTAATGCTTTATCTTTTAATAAATCTAAATGCTGATAATAATCTTCTTCATTAGAACCAGAAAAAGTGAGAATTGGGACATCTATTGTTTCAAATTGTTTCCAATGTTCTTTATTAGAAATAATTGGTAGATTATCAAGGTTAGAATTTTCATTATACCAATTATAATAAGTAAGAGAACTCATGTACATGTAATCTTCTATCATTTTATGAAGTAATTTTTGAGGCTCGTTATTATCTATATTTTTCTTTGCTTCCGCTAATAATTCTTTATAATCAGGCTCCAATAACAAATGGGAACCAATCATATCTGGGGCACTTGCAAGTATTATTCCTAAAATATTAGGATGTTTTTTATAATAATAGTAAATGACTTTATTGCATCCATAACTGTGTCCTAACAAAATGATTTTTTATAGCCTTTATCTTTTGCAGTTTGTATCGCTAAATCTATATCATAAATACAGTCTTCAAATATTTCATACATACATCCACATCTTTTAAATGAACCATCTTTCATGACTATATCATTTTCTATAGAGTGACCCCTGTTATGCTCATAGATAAAACCAATATTTTTTTCTGATAATACTTTACCCCATACGGTAGCAAAGTAGTTGTCTACAATTGTTCCACACATACCATGTATACAGATAACACATATATTTTTTTCTTTACTCTCAAAATGTACCATAGGTAACATTAATCCATCTACAGTATAAGCATTATTAATAAATTCAATATTCATATCAACTTCTCCTACAATAAGCTTTATTTTATTTATTAGTTTATATCAATAATTTTATTACGGATTTACTTGCAAATGCAAACTTTTTCGTAATAGAACTACATATCTATATTATCTTTATTAAGGCAAAATACTGCATACAAAGGAACAGACTTTATATTATTTTTAAAGCCAAAGTTTTTGGAAGATATTCTAATAGCATACTTAGGATTATATAATTTAATATAATTATTTAAACTTCTAGATTTAACGTGATTACTAGATTTTACTTCTAAAGGGATAATACTTCCTTTTTCTCCTTGTAAGATAAAATCAACTTCACTTTCATAATCGCCTTTCCAATAATTTAAATTAAGATTATTAATGATTAAAGAAGTAGCAACATAATTTTCAGTTAACATTCCTATCATAACTTCATTAACCGCTTCTCTATTTTTTATTAAATAAATTGGATATTCACTTAAGTTTGTTAAAAGTCCTACATCATTCATATATAATTTAAAAGAATCTAACTCTTCATACATTTTAAGAGGAACACCTATTTTTGTCTTAACACATTTATTTACAATACCTGCATTAACTAACCAATTAATAGCATCTCCAAAAATAGAACTAGAACCACCACTTTTAATTAGTTTATATTGAAACTTTTTGTTATCTTTAGCAAGTTGTACTGGAATAGAGTCAAACGTTGCTAAAATTTTATTCGCTTCATTTCCATCTTCACAATATTTTGAAATATCATTTTTATAAGACTCTATTATACTTTTTTGATAATCAATAGCATTAATAAAAGAATTACTGTTAATATACTCTTTAACTACTTCTGGCATACCACCAACTACTAAGTAATCATAATATAAATCAAGGGCTTTCTTATGTTGTACTTCTGGCATTTCTTTATTACTATCAAAATGCTCTTTTATAGAATCTAGTAATAAAGAGTTACCTGTATTAATTAAAAACTCATCAAAAGACATAGGATATATTGTTAGAAAATCTACTTTACCCACTGGAAAAGAAAAGTCTTTTTTATTTATATGAACACCAAGTAGGGAACCTGCTCCTATTACATAATATTCACTTGCTTCCTCACAGAAATATTTTAAGGAAGTTAAGGCTCTTGTATTCTTTTGTATTTCATCAAAGAATATCAAAGTATTATCTTTATCTATTTTTTTATTAAAGACAATCTCTAAATTTTTAATAATATAATCTGGTTCAATATTTTCATCAATAATATTACTAACAATATTATTAGTCTCAAAATTAACATAGATAATATCTTTAAAATATCTATTACCAAACTCTTTTACTAAATATGTCTTACCTACTTGTCTTGCTCCATATAGAAGTAAAGGTTTTCTATTCTTTTTATTTTTCCAATTAATAAGACTTTGCATAGCATTTCTTTCCATATTATCACCTTCTTTAGCAAGATTATATAACATAACTCCAAAAAAATCAATTATTTTAGTACTTTTTTGGAGTTATAGTTAATTCATCGCTCTTTTAAAGAGTCTTTCTAAGTCATAATTACTATATGTAATAATAGTTGGTCTACCATGAGGACAAGTAAAAGGATTGTCAGTTCGTCTTAAGTTATCTAAAAGGATTTTAGCAGTATCTAAGTCTAAATAATCATTGGCTTTTATACTCATTTTACAAGCCATAGTAGATGCTGTCTTATAGATGAATTTTTCTTTATCAAATTCACCTTTTTCTAGGGTGATAGCAATTATCTTTTCAATGGCTTCCCTCTCATATCCTTCAAAGAACCAAGTAGGATGACTTCTAACAATAAAAGTATTATCACCAAACTCTTCTAAAGAAATACCAATACTCTTTAGAACATCCATATGTTCTTTAATTCTAATAAACTCATCTTTAGGATATTCTAATCTAATAGGTACTAGTAAATCTATAACTTTATAATCATCTTTTAATAGAGCATTTAAGACTTTTTCATAATTAATACGCTCAGCCGCTGCATGTTGGTCTATTATATACATACCACTTGAGTTTTCTGCGATTATATAAGTCTTATGAACAATACCTACAGGTATCATTTCTTTAATACGATAGTCATCTTTTTTCTCTTTTTCATCTTCAACTACTTCTTCAGTCTTAGTACCCGTTATCTTATTATCATTATCAAAATCAAAAGATAATTCTTCTAGATTAGGAGATGTTTCTTTAACAGGCTCTTCTTCATCATCTAATTCATAGTTTATAGTATTAACAGGAAGAGAGTCTTCTACTTCATAAATAGTATTTAAATCCCTAATATTAGCATGAGGTACTAAAAGTACTTCTTTTAGTTTAGAACTAATTACTTTTGTTATTAACTCTTTTAAACTATCTAATTTAGAGAACTTTATATCCATCTTTTGTGGATGTATATTAATATCTATAAGTATTGGGTCTACATCTATATTTAAAACTATCATTGGAAACTTATCTTTAGGAATATAAGTATGATAACAATCTATTAGACATCTATTTAAATCAAGATTTTTAATAACTCTACCATTTACTAAAGTAGTAATAACATTACGAGATGTCTTGGCTATTTCAGGATATCCAATATAACCTGATATTACATAATCATCATTTTCGCCACTTATTTCTATCATCTTTTTAGTAACATCTATTCCATAGACAGCATAGATTACTTTTAATAGATTACCATCTCCACTTGTATTAAGAAGTTCTTTATCATTATTAGTTAAACCAAATCTAATAGAAGGATATGATAGAGCCATTTTATTAACATATTCTATTATTAAAGCTAGCTCTGTATAAAGATTCTTTAAATACTTTAATCTTACAGGGGTATTATAAAATAAATCTCTTACTTCAATAGTAGTACCAACACTTAAATCACTATTTTCAACGCTTTCTATAACACCACCATTTAAAGAGATACTTGTTCCTACTCCATCTTTACTAGTTTGTAAATAAATGTGAGAAACTGAAGCGATAGATGGTAGAGCTTCTCCTCTAAAACCTAATGTTTCAATATTAAATAAATCATCTAAATTCTTCAATTTACTAGTAGCATGACGGGAAAAAGCAAGCATAGCATCTTCTTTATTCATACCAATACCATTATCACTTACTACTATTTTCTTAGTGCCAGAATCTATTAAATTAATCTTAATCTCTGTAGACTCAGCATCTATAGAGTTTTCTACTAGCTCTTTAACAACGTTTAAACATCTTTCTACTACTTCTCCTGCTGCTATCTTATTAGCAAGGATCTCATCCATTACTTTAATAGTTGCCATTATCTTACCTCACAACTTGCATCTTTTGTTAATCTTTCTATTCCTACAATTGAATTAGAACAAGCAGGACTTTTATAACCCTCACAGACTAGGCAAGCTTCATAATTTATATCCATATTATAACCCTTATTAGTATTTCTAGTTACAATAGCATAACTTTCTAAATTACACGTTTTATTAGATTCACTGGGATCTTGTAGATTATCAATATATCCTTCACAAACTAATTTAGAAACATCAACAACTAAAGATTCTCCCTCATTTGGAATATATCCAGAATGATCTATTAAGAAATTAGTAACACCATCTGTAATATTATGTTCAAAATTTTCATAAGTTGCAGATCTAGTTTTATTTAAATAACCTGACACTCCGACATAAGCTAAAGTCATTAAAATACCTAATATTATAATAACAGCAAGTAATTCTAATATTGTAAATCCTTTTCTATTCATCATTATTTTCATCCTCCTCATGTAAAACTTGATAAAGATTGTTTGCAACAACTTCTCCTACTATTTTACTTAAATCTTCTATACTGGCTTCCCTCATTTTTTTCATAGAACCAAACTTTTTAAGCAGTTCTTTACGTCTAACTTCTCCTATTCCTGGTACTAAATCTAAGTAACTAGAAAGTAGCCCCTTACTTTTAATATTACGATGATAAGAAATAGCAAAGCGATGAACTTCTTCTTGAATTTTAGATAGATAAAGGAATAGATTACTATCACTTTTAATATCTAAGACTTTATAATTACTATCTATAACTGTATTAGTACGATGATGACTATCTTTCTTAAGTCCTATTATTGGTATTGATAGGTTCAAACTAGAAAGTATCTCTTTACAGACATTTACTTGTGTTTCTCCTCCATCCATAACTATTAAATCAGGTAGTACTTCATTCTCCATAATCGCACGATAATATCGCCTATATAAGACTTCTCTCATCGCTCCTAAATCATCTTTAACATCCGTACTTATTTTATATTTACGATAATCATTTTTTAAAGGTTCAAAGTCACGAAAGACAACCATCGCTCCCACATAGTATGTTCCAAATAAATGAGAGTTATCAAAGCTTTCCATACGAGATACACTATCTACTCCAAGAAGTGTTTTTAACTCATTTAAAGCTTCCATTTTTTTATTATCATCTTTTTTAAGAGTCTCTAACTCTTCATTTAAAACTACTTTAGAGTTTTCTTCGGCAAGGTCAACTAATTTCTTTAACTCTCCCCTTTTAGGAACATGTACTTTAACTTTTAAATATTCACTAAGTAGTTCAGCATTTAAAGTATTAGGTATTAATATTTCATGGGCAAGAATATTTTTATCATAAAATTTAATAATATACTCTTCCATATCATCAACAACATTATCTAGTGTCTGTAATGTTTCATGGTGCCTTCCAAAAAGTACTCCTTCTCTTATAAAAAAGACTGTTATTGATAAGTAATTATCTACTACTGTATAGTTAAAGATATCAAAATTATAGTTTTTCTTTAAGTCAATTTTTTGTTTAGTAAGAGTTATATCTATATCAGTTAACATTTCTCTTAACTCTAAAGCTTTCTCATAATTTAAAGCATTACTTGCTTTTTCCATTTCTTTAGTAATTTTCTCTTTAATAAAACTACTATTACCTTTAAGAAAACTAGTTATCTCATCAGTCATAGATTTAATAGTATCTTTATCTATATCTTTAATGCAGTAGCCTAAACATTCATTTATATGGTAATAAAGGCATTCTTTCTTAGGTAATTTCTCACACTTTCTTAAGGGATATAAACGATTAATCATATTGACTGTTTTACGTGCTGCGGTAACATTAGGATAAGGGCCAAATAATTTATGGTCTTTTTTCTTTCTTTTAACATTTCTAACTACTCTAAGTCTAGGATACAATTCACTCGTAAGCTCTATATAAGGATAACTTTTATCATCTTTAAGTAAGATATTATATTTAGGATCATATTTTTTAATTAGATTTATTTCAAGTATTAAGCTTTCTAATTCACTATCAGTTACAATATATTCAAAGTCATCTATATCTTGTACAAGCATTGCAGTCTTTCCTGTTACATTACCTCTAAAGTAGCTACTGACACGCCTCTTCAAATTCTTAGCTTTACCTACATAGATAATATAACCATTTTTATCTTTCATCTGATAACTTCCAGGCAGTTCTGGAACAAGTTTTAATTTTTCTTTAAAGTCTTTCATAATTACCAACACCCAACTAAAAAATAAGTTATTTTACATAACTTATTTTAGACTACATTTATTATTTTTACAAGTTAAATCCTATAATTATGAAATATTAAAGCTCCATTTAAAGGATTCGCAAAGTAATCTTTCTTAAACCAATTTAATAGACAAATTATATTATCCTCTATTGGGTGAAAATCCATAAATACTTTAAAAGGCTTTATACCAAGTCTATATTCATTGTAATGTTTACAATGATGCTTTAAAAGAAATGAAAAATTATGTTCTTCTTCTCTAGTACAATCCATTACTCTAGTTTCTTTAGGCTCTTCCATATTAACAACATTTTCCTTATTCTTATCTAAATAGATTTTCCACTTTTCTTTAGGATAATTATAATCTAGGACATCTAGCAAATAGAAAGAATTAGTGTTAAATCTATTTTTGATGATATTTCTAAATATAGATCTTGAATATTTTTAATATCTCCATCACTAAAATAACCATCTTCAAAAAGACCTAAAGGTCTAGTAACTCTTAAAGAAAGAGCGACACTACAATATAATGCTCCACCCATAATTAATCTACACTAATCTTGCTATTTGATTTTCTGAAAGGCCTGTATATTCGCATACTTTAGGAATAGGCAATCCATCTTTAAGAAGATTCTTTGCAATAGATTTCTCTCTTTCTTTAGCGCCCTTTTTAATGCCCCTTTTCTCTCCTAGCATTTCTCCTTCTTCTTTAAGACTATTCATCATTTTTTCCATCTCTTCCGCTTCATCATAAAACCCTACTGTATTAATATCAAGACTTAATCTCTTTGAAGCACAACCTTCCATTAACTCAACATCTCCTTTACATCAACATTGTTATTTGATTCTTATTTAACCCTGTCGCTTTCATAATATCTTTTATTGGCATACCCATACTAAGAAGATTTTTAGCAATAGAATTTTTTTCATTACTAACACCTTGTTTAAGACCTTGTTTAAGACCTTGTTTAAGACCTTGTTTAAGACCTTGTTTAAGACCTTGTTCTTTAGCAGTAATTTTTATACTATTTTCTATTCTTCTTCTTTCCTCTTCTTCATCATATAGTCCAATAGTATATGCATCATTAGTTAATCTTTTTAATTCTTTAGCAACTTCCATAAGTTCTTCGTCTCCTTCCGCTAATTTGTCAATCTCATCAACTTTTGTTAAAGTTAATATTACTAGTTCTTTTTCTAATTTACTTAAATTTAATCCTCTATCATACTTTTCTCTTATTAATTTTAAATTAACATATATTTTACCCCATTTATCACTTTCTATTATTCCATATTTATCTCTTGATTTAAATTCTAATAGATTCTCCTTATTTAAGAAACAATAAAAGTTATTAATATTTATCTGTATTACTTTAGGCATACTAGCATAACTTTTCGCTTTTCTTATTAAATCATTTTTTATTTTACCTAAATAAGCATCATTTCTCTCAATTAAGCCATTCCATTTTCTATTATTAAACTCAAAGTTAAAAACATAGCCTTTTGTTTTAAATAAAACATCTGATACTTTACCTTTTTCTAAAACATTATCTATTACATACTCAGTATTCATTTCTTTATAAGTATTTAATATTAACTCTTTAGATACACTTGTTAATTTAGATGTAGTATCTGCTCTATATTTAGGACAGTTTCTCATAATAGCTTTATATATACAGTCATAAGTAGCAGGAACAACTTCTCCTTTTCTTCTTAACTCATTTACTATTTCTTCAAATCTTTTCTTTGTAATAGACAAGGAAATTCCTCCTTTCTGCAATACTTATAGCATACTCTATAAATGATTGCAAAAAGGTAATTTTTAAAATTCAAAGAAAATAGGCTCTCAATTTAATATTTTCTCTAGGAGAATTTTAAATATTCATTTCAAAAAAAACTCTCAATTTTAAAAATCTATACTTTTTTAAAAAAATTAAATTTACCTCCTTTCCCCATCTTTTATGTATCGCCTCTTATATCTATAATGTATCATGATAGATAGATTGTGTCAATATATTTTTGATATATGTTTGAAACAATTAAAAGAAGAGAAAGTATTCCTTACGTTTCTTCTTTATTTGATTCTTCTTATAAACTAATATTTCTTGCTGATAAGCTGATAGATGGTTTAATTCTACTACTATTTTACAACACATTGACTCTTTAGGTCATACTTATTGTATTAGATTAAAAAGAAGGACATAAAGTTTGGAAATTTTTAGATGAAATTAAACCTTATAAATATCATTCTCAATCTTTTAATGACATTTTACTTACTGATAACTCTTATAAAACTAATATTGTTATAAGTAAAACGGATGGTGTTAGTGAACCCTGGATTATTGTTACTAATGGTTCTACTAAAAGAGCCATTAAAGATTATGGTTATCGTTTTGGTGCTATTGAATCAGTATTTAAAAATCAAAAATCTAATGGCTTTTATATTGAATCTGTTGTTAAAGCAGACTTAGATTATTTTACTTCTATGTATACTCTTGTTTGTTTTTCTACTCTTTATTTAACTATATTAGGGGCAGACTATTCTAAAAATAATAGTTGTTATAAAACTGTTAAAATTACTACTCATAAATATTTTATAGAAAATGGTATAAGAGTAAAGAAAAGAGTAATGTCTTTATTTAATACAGGACTTACTCTATTTCATCTAGCTTTTAATTCCTCGAAATACATTAGGCTCCCCTTTTCTTTTACTCTTTATGATATTTAAAAAATTTTTAAACTACTAAAGTTCTTTTTGTCGTGGTTTAATTTATACTAAAAAGTGTAACTTATGATACCAAAAGTTACACTTTTTCTATTTTTATCATCACTGTTACCAATTCATACACTATTGGTCGTACTTTTATATATACTTTTTCCTTATTTTTCAATGTTTTAACTAAAACTGTCCGTTACTCAGATACAGTTTAATCCCACGAGGCAAATGAGGAGTCATTTGCCTCATTCTACCTAAGAAATCACATAAATATTTTCTAAAGTCCCATCTCCAGATGTAAACCCGTTTTCAGTGGTCACATTGATAACTGGACGGACGGCAAAGTCGCCACCTACACCGTCGATGACGAGGCCATCAAACCCATACCAAACAAAAGCACCACCATAATCGAAAACGGCCGGCGTCATACTCCAATAATACATTTCAGAATCCCCAGGATTTAAATAACTATCTGTTGTTACTCCAGAATTTTCTCCTCCTAAAACTAATTCATCTGCCGTTATTAGTCCTGCTTTTAATCTATAACTTCCCCCATAACTTTCACTTGTAACAGGACACTTCAAAGTTGGACTATTTTCTTTTGTATATCCTGTTGCTAATTGTCCTAATCTATCATAACTTGCAAAAACATTAAAATTCATAGAAGGAAAACCATAGTCAGTGTCTTTTTTATATCCACTACTATCACTACAGAATCTGCCTCCTATTACTTTACTATCATAACCACTACTTCCTAATGTGTTTTTATACCATGTATCTACTTCTTTCTTTATAAAACTATCTGTTCCATTATCATAGGTATATCCTGTGTATTTTGAATCATTATACTCTAAATTATATGGACTTATTCCTACTACATAAGAATGTGCTAAATCACTATTATCTGGATTTGCACTTGTTCCATTATATATTAATCTTAAACTTCCATCTCCATTAATTCTTATAATCTTCCAATACATCTTATCTCCGGCACTTGCCAACTTTACTTGAGTACAACTACTATTACCTGCTTCAGTACAACTAGATTCACTTTGATAAATATTAGTGTTATTACCTTGATAAACATAATAATCACTTGTATATTCTCCAAACTGTACATTGTTATTATTTACATTTCCTCTAAAATAGTAACTTGTTCCATCTTCATCTTCAATGCTATATAATCCATTTGTTACATACTCTGGATTATTTTGTGGACCAGAACTCATATCTAAATAGTTTCCATTACTTGCATAATTAAACATATCTTCAGGTCCTTCTTGTAGTTCATTATCTTCAAGTATTTGTTTTAATGCTAAAGACTTTTGTTCTCTATCATAACTTGTTACTACTATCTTACTCTTATATTCTTTTCCTTGAGCACTATTATCCGCATCATTATCTAACCACATCCATAAAGTATATGTAACAGTATCTTCTGGTTCTAGGGTTTCTTCACTCTTTATATTAAATGTACCTGTTCCATAACTACTTACTTTAACTACTCCACTATCATATCCTTGATTATTAGTTAGTCTCATCTTTAAATAAGAGTTAGCTAATGTATTAGTAGCCTCTTCTTCTAAAGATACATGATAATATGCATTTATATTACCAGTATTAGTTATAGTAAATGTATAAGGTGTAGTCTTTTGACCTTGAGTATCTGTCATAGGAGCTGTGTTTTCTAAATTAATATTATCTCCTTCTTCAAAGTCAACCTTTAATATCCCTGCTGTTAAAGTAATCTTCTTATCACCTTCTATAGTCATAGTAAGTAGAGCATAACTAGCACCTATTAATGCTATTACACTTATTACTATTGTTACTATTACTAATACTATATATTTTTTTCTTGTCTTATCCATACTTTACTCCCCATCCTTAGTTTCATAACCTGCTTTATCACATACTAGATGTGCTTTATATAAATAATCTTTAGAACTTGTCTTTTCTACTTCTACATAACTCTTAGTAGTATTACAATCATTATCATTAACATCTTTTATCATATCAATATATTCTTCTAAAACTAGAGCACTTAGTAATACTCTAGTATTTTCACCTACTTCTTTAGGTAGGTAACTTCTATAATCTGCAAAGTAATCTTTACTTGCTAGTATCATCATCTTTTCGCTAGTATTATAATATTCTAAATTACTAGATGTAATTAACTTATTTGCACTAAATAATACTATTGTAACTAATATACCTAATATTATTATAGTAGCTAGCATTTCTATTAAAGTAAATCCTTTACTCATTTCTTTTTTCTTTTTCTTCTAGGTGCTGCTGGTAATACTTTCTTTTCATCAAAGTTAATTAGTATTATAGATATAATTGTTTCTATTAAAATAGTTACAAAATATGTTCTCCAGAATGCATCTACTATAGTCATTCTACTTATAAATAACATACTTATTAAATTATCTACTAACATAGCAAATATATAAGTAGCAAGGATTGCTAACTTATTACCTTCTGTATTCATATATAAATAATAATAAATAGTTAAGTTAATCATTTGACTAGCTAAATATGCAAATACTTCTCCAGTTACAGGAACATAATCCACATTATGTTCTCCTAAAAGACTTGAAACAATCATAAATAAAAGCATTAAGCATGCTGAATAACTTATACCATTCATAGTCTCTTTATAGCCATATTTCTTTGTTATAATATTTGCAATAAAATATCTAAAAGGATAGGCAAATACTGCTAAAGTTAATGTAGCTTTACCTATTTGTAAATCAAATTTACCTAAAACCCATCCTAAAATAGCAACTGCTGTAAGTAATAAAATATAAACCCAACTTGACACTTCCTCATGCTTTATTACTGCTTTTCTAGCACTCCCTTTTGTCATTTAAACTCCTCCTATTCTTATAAAATAACTATAGCACAAAAAAAAGAAAAGTAAAAGACCTTTTCTTTCTTATTTACAAGTAAAGCCATCAGCTTCAGCATCTTTTTTAGTATCTTCATATGTTGCGTTTGCATCTGCTATACCGTCTAAACCATATTCTGATAAGGCATCATCACTTGCTTTTTCTACATTAATTTCTAATGATACATTATAGATATGTTTGTCAGCATTATTATTAGTTTTTAATTTAACACCATCTTTATCAGTTTCTTCAAATTGTGAATCTAACATGGATACAAACATATCCCAGTTATCAATAATAGTATCATCTGTCGCTTCATTATCAATACTCATCTTAACGTATGAAACTTTATCATCTTTAAAAGTCATAGTTATTTCTTGTTTCATTTTGATACCACTATCTTCTTCACTGTTAGTACAAGTAAGTTTTTTTTCTCCTCCACAACCTGTTATAAATAGTATTGATACTGCTAAGATACCGAATAATTTTACTCCTCTCACCATTTATCCTCCTTCCTAATTCTAGGATACGTTATATAGAGAGAAAAGGCAAGAAATATTTTTTATTGTTGTACTATTTTACACTTAAGGCTTTAAAGTTGTTATTGGTATAATGTAAATACCTGTTTCTTCATCTTTCATAATGGCACTAAAATTGCCAACAATTATACACATGAATTTTGGTTTTTTAGATACGTTATTATAAAATTTTAACAAACTTTCTTTCGCTTCCTCTATACTTCTATAGTTTAGTTTTATTTCAACTGCAGCATATTCACCACTTTTAAATTCTAAAATAGCATCTACTTCATCACCACTTGTATTATCTCTAAAATGATATAAATGTCCATCTAAATAATCCATATATATTCTTAAATCTCTTTCTACTAAAGCTTCAAACATTAAGCCAAAAGTATTAAAGTCGTGCATTAATTTATCAACAGATAAATCTAGTAAAGCACAGGATAATGATGGATCTACTAGATGCCTTTTAGCAGACTTACCAATTCTTTTTGATGATCTATAATTAATACTATAAGCTTCTTGGTTTGATGTTAAATATAAAGAATCTAGCACTTTAATATAATCTGCAACTGTTTTTCTATTTTCTACCAAATCACTTTCATTTTCATATTCAGCGATATCTTTTACTATAGTATCATAACCAATAGGTGATGATTCATTTCTTGCTAAAGATTTTAATATCATTCTCATTTTATTAGAATCTCTTTTATGATCTTTTCTCTCGTGTATATCTTTATTTATTACATTCTCAATATAATTACTTGGTATTAAATCAATATTTTCTTTACTAACTTCTAAATTTTCAGGCCAACCACCTCTAATAATTAATCCAGCTATTTCATCAAGTTCATATTTTTTTACTGACTTTCCTACATTTTTGTTGTTTAACATATCTAGAAGGCTTATTTCACCATTTGAATCTCCTGATTCATAAAGACTCATTGGATACATTTTTAAGGTAGCAATTCTACCAACTCCAGAGTGAAAGACTTCTTCTTCTTTTTCTTCTTTAGTAAGAGTAGTTGATCCAGTTAAAATGAATTTTCCTTTATCATGATCACTGTCACATTCATGTCTTACAGCATCCCAAATACTAGGAACTATCTGCCATTCGTCGATAAGTTGTGGTCTTAAATCTTCAAAAATATATTTTGGATTAGCATTGGCTAAATCCTTTTTATCTTTTTCAGTCATATAAACTACACTATTAGCATGATTCAGGGAGGTCCAAGTTTTACCACACCACTTAGGCCCTTCGATAGATACCGCACCAAAAACGTTTAAATATTTAGTTATCTTTTCATCTATTAATCTTTCTTTATAATTTTCTTTAGTTAAACTCATATTATCACCTTTCTTATATTGATATTATATAATAACATTGCCCACTTTTCAATAACTTTACTACCCACCTTTCCAAAATATAGCCATTTTAACTATGGCTTTAAAGCAGTAATTGGAATAATGTAAATACCTGTTTCTTCATCTTTTACTACTGCATCCCACAATCCACATATAATACATTTAAATTTAGGCTCCACTTTTACCTCATTAGAAAACTTTGTTAAACTTTCTTTAGCAGATTCTATTTCATTTGTACCTAACTTAATCTCAATCGCTCCAAATTCACCAGTAGGAAGCTCAACAATTGCATCAACTTCTACACCATTATTATTATTTCTATAATGATAAAGTTTTCCATCTAAACTCTCTATATATATTCTTAAATCTCTTTCTACTAAAGCTTCAAACATTAAACCAAAAGTTCTTATATCATTTTCTAATATTTTAGGCGTAATAGAAAGAATTGCACAAGCAAGTGATGGATCAGTAAAGTGTCTTTTTGAAGATTTTCCAACTCTTTCTTTAGACCTTAAATTAGTTGTATAAGCTTCTTGATTTTCAAGTAAATATAAATTCTCTAAAATATTTAAATAATCTGCAATAGTATTTCTACTTACAGTGTATTCTTCATCTGTTGCTACTTCTTCTATATCTCTTATTAAAGTATTATTACTTACAACTGTACTTTCATTTCTAGCAAGAGATTTTAATAACATTCGCATTTTATTTTTGTCTCTTAGAACTCCATCTTTAGAAATATCTGACTCTAAAACTGCATTTATGTAGCTTTGTGGTAATATATGTAAGTCATTATCATCAGTTGATATATTTTCAGGCCACCCGCCTCTAACTATCATTTTCGCAAGTCCTTCATAAGTAGGTTTTATCTTTACTGTTTTACACACTTTTTTTCCCTCAAACATATCAGTTAATGATATTTCCCCATTTGAATCTCCTGATTCATAAAGGCTCATAGAATACATTTTTAATCTATCGATTCTTCCAGCTCCAGAATGATGTATTTTACTTTTATCTCTAATAGTAGTAGATTCTGTTAAAATATATTTTCCTTTTATTTTATCCATATCACATCTATGTCTAACAGCATCCCATACAGCAGGTATTCTCCCCCACTCATCTATTAATTCGGGATAATCTTCACCGAGTATAAGACCAACATCGATTTCTGCTTTCGCTCTCGTATTATAATTTTCTTCAGTCTCATCTAAATAAATAGCAGAATTACAATGATTAAGAGAAGTCCAAGTCTTACCACACCATTTTGGCCCTTCAATACTTAAAGCTCCAAATATTTTTAAATATCTATCAATTTTTTTGTCAATTAATCTTTCTTTATATCCTTCTTTTGTTAACGCCATATCATTTCACCTCACTAACATAATATCATATTTTAAACCATTGTGCAACTTTCTTGAACTTCGTTGTGCAGTTTTCTGTAATTTTATTGTGCAACTTTCTCGAACTAGACAGTGCAACTTTCACTATTAATATTATTAAACTAATAAAGAAAGTTATACTTTTATTTTTTTAGAATAAGTTTTATTAGGTGAAGTTTCATGAAGAAAGTATTAGTTATATTGTTATTATTTTTAATACCTTTAAATGTTTTAAGTAAAGAAGATACTTTTGATACTGCTAGAAGTAGTATTATTATGGATTTAGATAGTGGTAGAGTTTTATATGAAAATAATGCTGATGAAGAAAGATTAATCGCGTCAATTACTAAAATAATGACTTGTATTATTGCCCTTGAAGAGGGAGATTTAGATAAAGAGATTAAAGCAGGAGAAGAGATTCTAAAGATGTATGGAACTAGTATTTATTTAGAATTAAATGAAAAGATGAAGTTAATTGATTTACTCTATGGTCTTATGCTTAGAAGTGGTAATGATGCTTCAGTTGTAATTGCAAAAGCCACAGCAGAAACAGAAGAAGAGTTTGTTAAAATGATGAATGAAAAAGCGAAGGAAATTGGTATGACTAATACTAGTTTCAGTAATCCTCATGGCCTTGATGAAGAGACTAAGAACTACTCTACCGCTAGAGATATGGCAAAACTATCAAGATATGCTTATAAGAACAAGACTTATAGAAAAATAATTGGTACTGAAGAATATAGAGTTAAAACTGATAATAAGAGTTATCTTTGGTATAACAGAATGAAACTATTAGGAGATTATAAATACTGTACTGGTGGTAAAAATGGTTATACTCCTAGTGCTGGTAAAACTCTTGTTACTACTCATAAAAAAGGTGACTTAGAAATAACTGTTGTTACTTTAGATGATAATGATGAGTATAATAATCATGAAAGACTAGCAGAATATGCCTTTGATAACTATAGTAATTATAATATTGTTGATAAAAATGATTTTGACCTTGTTATTGATGATAATAAGTACTATGTAAATAAATCTTTTACTTATCCTTTAACAGAAGAAGAAAAAGATAATGTTAAAGTTCTTGCAAGTATTGATGACTCAATAAAAAGTGGTAAAGTTGGTAATATTAATATTACTCTTAGTAATAAAACTTTAAAGAAGATTCCACTTTATATAAAAGAGACAAAGAAAAAAGAAAACTTCTTTACTAAGCTGTTTTCCTAAGTCTAAAGAAATTAATAGATGGTCTTGCATTAATTCTAACATCATAGGTATCTGTTCCAATTCCTGATGTTATATAAAATTTGGTATTATTAATTTCATAATATGAATTTATATATTTAGAAGCATGGTCTTTAGAAGCTAGATTAAGTAAGTAAGGTATTCTAATCTCTCCTAAATGAGAGTGTCCTGCTAAAGCTAAATCAATAGGATATACTTCAACAAACTCATCTATATAATCTGGTTTATGAAATATTGTTATAGTATAAGTAGATTCATTATAATTAGTAAAAGCTTTATCATAATTAATTACATCATTATTAGTATTTAATCCTACCAACATGATAGGTTCATTAGACTCATTATAGATAAGCTCATTACTATCATCTAATACCTTAAAGCCACAATCTACTAAAATAGATACGGCATCATCATTATCAGACTCTCCTAATACTGCATATTTACCTAAAGTAGAGTCTAATTTCTTTAACTCTTTAACTAGTTTTTTTCTATTACTAGGAGTTAAATTTTCATCACTTAATAAGTCTCCTGTAAATAAAATTAAATCAGGATTTCTTTTCGTAATAGCATTAACTACATCTTTTAATAAATCATTATTACTATAATGTAAATCTCCAAACTGAATAACTTTAAGTCCACTAAATGACTCTGGTAGTTTAGAGTTAACAATCGCTTCTTCATTAACTATTAGAGATGTTGTTCCAATATTAGTAATGTAAAAAAATGTAAAAAAGACAAGGAAAAAGATTATAATAATAAATATTACTATTCTCTTAACTATCTTTTTTACTTTTTCTGTTTGTTTTTCTCTATCTATATCTTTTTGTTTATCTTTATTTAATTCAATTCTACTATTCATTACTTATCCCTCTATAATAAGTATATAGGAAAATAAACTTTTTTTAAAGTTTTTTATCTCACTTTCTCTATTTCTTCTTTTAGGCCATCATAAGTCATACTACCAAAAGAAGTAAAGGCAATATTACCATTAGAGTTTATAATATAAGTATTAGGATAGGTTGTTATATAGTATTTATCAAATAATTTATCCTTAGCATTTAGTGATGTAAATGTATAATTATTTTTATCTAAGAAATCTATTATATCATCTTTAGGATTACGAGATGTATTGGCAATACCTAAAATAACAACGTCATCTTTATTTTGATTATAATCGTTATATAATCTCTCAATATTAGGTAGTTCATCTAGGCAAGCGAAACAGTCAATGGCATAGAAATGTAAGACAATGGTTTTACCTATGTAGTCATCTAAAGTATGAGTATTACCATTTTGGTCTTTTAGAGTAAAGTTAATAGGTGTTCCTAGTTCTACTTTACCAGTACTCTTTACAGTCTCTTCATCTTTAATAGGCTCCATAGTAAAGCCTGTATAAGATACGTAACTGCCCATAACTATAATGATTAAGGCTCCTACTTTAACAACATAGTTTAAGATATTTTGTTTTCTTTTAATTATATTTAAGACTTTAGTAGTAAAGAGTCCTAATATTATAAATGGTAATAAAAAGCCTATAGCATAAACTAAGACAAAAAGATTTCCTATTAAAGCCGTACTTGCAGTACTTGCCATGATTAGAGTTGATGATAAAGCTGGCCCTACACAAGGAGTCCAAGCGAATGAGAATAGAAATCCCATTAGAAAAGCAGTCTTCTTAGTCATCTTATTAGGATTAAAGTTAATCTTTAATTTCTTCTCTTTATTTAGAAAATCTACTTTTATTATACCTAACTGGAATAGTCCTAGTATTACTATTAAGATTCCCCCTACTTCTAAGAATATTTTTCTATTATCTTTAAAGAATAGACCAAGTCCTGTAAAAGATAGACCTAAGATGAAGAAAGACATAGATATACCTAAGATAAAGAATAAGGTATAGATTAGAACTACTTTCTTTTTATAAGTAACATTACCATCTTTATCGATTTCTTTTGCATTAGTAGCAAGGTAGCCCATATATAAAGGTATTAAAGGAATAACACAAGGTGAGAAAAAAGAGATTAGCCCTTCTAAAAATATTCCTAATATTTGCATTAACTCAGTCATTGAATCACTCTCCTAAAAGATTCTAACAAAAAATAGAGTTAATTACAACTCTAATTTTCTTTAGTACTTAATATTGCTAGAAAAGCATCAGGTGGTACTTCAACACTACCAATTTGTTTCATCTTCTTTTTACCTTCTTTTTGTTTTTCAAGTAGTTTTTTCTTACGAGTAATATCACCACCATAACATTTAGCAAGAACATCTTTTCTTAAGGCTTTTATGTCAGTTCTAGCGATTACTTTATTACCAATAGAAGCTTGAACTGGAACTTCAAATAATTGTCTAGGTATTACTTCTTTTAGTCTATGAACTATCAATTTACCACGATTATAGGCAAAGTCTTTATGAACTATCATACTAAGAGCATCTACTACTTCGCCATTTAATAAGATATCTAATTTTACTAAGTCACTAGGTTCATACCCTGTTACTTCATAATCAAAGGAAGCATAACCTTTAGTAATAGATTTTAATTTGTCAAAGAAATCATAGACTATTTCTGATAAGGGTAATTTATAGATAAGGCATACTCTTGTATCATCTAAATAATTCATATTAATAAAAGTACCTCTTTTATCTTGACATAACTCCATTAAAGGACCAATATAGTCTTTAGGAGTATAAATAGAAGTCTTAACAAAAGGCTCTTTTATTTCTTTTATCTTAACTTTAGGTGGCATTTTATTAGGAGCATCTACTTCGATAGTAGTACCATCAGTAAGAGTTACTTTATAAATAACAGAAGGAGTTGTAGCGATAACATCTATATCAAACTCTCTTTTTATACGTTCAATTGTTACTTCCATGTGTAATAGTCCTAAAAAGCCAGTTCTAAAGCCAAAGCCTAAAGCCACTGATGTTTCTGGTTCAAAGACTAGTGCCGCATCATTTAATTTTAGCTTAGCAAGTGAATCTCTTAACTCTTCAAATTGATTAGTTTCTATTGGATAAAGACCACAGTAAACTACACTTTTTAATTTCTTATAGCCTGGTAGTGCCTCTATCTTATCTTTAGTTGAGTTTAAAGTAATAGTATCTCCTACATGAACATCACTAATACTTTTTATTGAGGCATAGATATAACCTACTTCTCCTGTACTTAGAGAATTTACTTCTACTTCTTTAGGGGTATTTTTTAGAATAGATAATACTTCATAAGATGCCTTACTTTTTAACATATAAATAGTATCACCTTTTTTAACACTACCATTAAATATACGAACAGCGGTTAAAACACCACGATAAGAGTCATAAATACTATCAAAGATTAATCCCTGTAAAGGTTTAGAAGCATCACCTTTAGGTGCAGGAATTTTAGTAATAATAGCATCTAATAATTCTTTTATACCCTCACCTGTTTTGGCACTAGTTAAGATGATTTCTTCTTCATCAAATCCTAAATTATTAAGTTCTTCTGTTACTTTAGGAATATCAGCGCTAGGAAGATCTATTTTATTAATAACAGGAATAATAGTTAGATTATTATCAAGAGCAAGATAAAGGTTGGCAAGAGTTTGAGCTTCTATACCTTGTGTTGCATCTACTACTAAAATAGCACCCTCGCAGGAAGCAAGAGAACGATTAACTTCATATGAAAAGTCAACATGACCTGGAGTATCTATTAAGTTTAATAAGTATGCTTCATTATTGTATGAATAATTAATGGATACAGCATTTAATTTAATAGTAATGCCACGTTCTCTTTCTATATCCATAGAATCTAATAATTGGTCTTTCATTTCTCTTTCTGTAACAGCTTTAGTCTCTTCTAATATTCTATCTGCTAAAGTACTTTTACCATGATCTATATGAGCGATTATAGAAAAATTACGAATATTTTCTTGTTTCATAAACTTCACCTACTTAAAAATATAGTAACATCAGTTACTATATTATCATATTTTTAAGAGTTTTTTAACTCTTCGATTTGTT